>CAXBOF010000491.1:0-2458 GCA_963977205.1 uncultured Phycisphaera sp.
ACGAGATCGATCTGGGGGAGGTCATCGGTTCGAGCACCGAGCGTTCCGACTCCACCTTCGCACTCAAGGTCGATGGCGAGTCCATGAAGGACGAGGGCATCCTCAACGGCGACTTCGTCCTTGTCGAGCGCACCGAGGTCGCCCGTGATGGCGATAAGGTCGTCGCGCTCCTGCCCGATGGCTCGACCACGCTCAAGACCTTCTTTAAGGAAGACGACCACATCCGACTCCAGCCGGCGAACCCGGACTTCGATCCGATCCGTGTGAAGTTCTGCACGATTCAGGGCATCGTCCGTGGCGTGGTTCGGCAGTACTGATCGGCAATATTTGGGCGACGGTCAGTGGGCACATGAACGTGTGCCTGGGTTTGCCTGAATCAACAATCGAACGTGTCGCGGGAAAGCGGGGCGGAGTCCTCGCTTTCTTGCTTTTTACGATTGGCGAGATTGCATCGGTCGTGCCCGTTTTGCAATTGGGTTCGGTGCGATTTGCGCGTGGTGATCAGAATCGCTTGTGGGTGTCACGGCGCTGGGCATCACCCGGGCCGAAGAGGGCGAGGGCGATTTCGAGGTCCTCGGCGTGTGTGATCTTGATATTCCGGGCTTCGCCTTCGACAACGATGACCGGCTCGCCGAGGCGTTCGATCAGGCCGGCGTCGTCGGTGCTGGCGAGATTGTCCTGGGCGTAAGCGCGTTGGAGGAGTGCGCGACTGAAGACCTGGGGTGTTTGGACAAGGACGAGGCCCGAGCGATCGACGGTGCTGGTGACGCGGGCGTAGGTGGTGTTGATCTTGCCCGATTCACCGAGGATCGCATCGAGCGGGTCTTCCGTGCCGGCATCGTCTGCAGTTTCTGTTTTCTTGATCGTGTCCCCCACCGCGATGGCGGGGATGACGGCGTCATGCGACTGGGCGGCTTCGAGGACGCGGTCGATGAGCCGCTGCGAGGTGCACGGGCGGGCGGCGTCGTGGATCGCGACGTGGGTGCAATCGGGTTCGACTTGGGTGAGTGCAGCTTTGACGGATTCGTATCGGTGGGTTTGGCCGCCCCGGCAGAGCTTGCCGCCGTAGAAGCCGATTTTGGGGCCGTGGAGTTGGCGGAACTCTTCGAATGCGTTTTCGTCGTACGGCCCGGCGACGATGATGGCGTTGACATCGTCGCGTGCGGTGAAGAGTTCGAGTGAGCGGTAGAGGACGGCTCGGCCTGCGATGTCTTCTTCGAGTTTGTGGCGCATGCCGCCGGTGTTTGTGTAGCGGGACGAGGCGCCGGCGGCGGGGATGATGACGGTGAGATTCATCGGATTCGCTCGTTTTCTGCGGATTCTCGCGTCTGTTTCGTCAGAACACCCGGTGACCTACGCTTTTTTGTCGCCGATGGGGGCGGCCTACACACTACACCCGGAGGAAGCACAGCATGGCAATGCTTGGTTACGAGGCATGGTACATCCAGCCCGAGGAGTCGGCCCCGGAAGAGGGACAGACTGCGGACACGCAAGCGGGCGAAGAGGCGGCCACGGAGGACGGTATTCCTGCGATTGCCAACGAGACGCGCGAGGCGGCCAATGAGGCGGCCAATGCGGGTGAAGAAGCGTTCTCGGCGCTGATGAGCGGCGATACGGAGGCGGCTGGCGTTGCGGCCAGAAAGCTGCTCGATGGTGCGCTGCCGCTGTTGACCAACATCGGCATCGGCATCGTGATTGTGATCGTCTCGCTGTTTATCGCGGGGCGTGTGCGCTCGATCGTGGCCAAGACCATGCGCAAGGCGCGGGTCGACGAGACGCTGGGCAGTTTCTTCTCTCAGCTGGCCAAGTGGGCGATCATCGGGATCGGGCTTGTTTCGGCGATCGGGTACATGGGCGTACCGACGGCGAGCTTTGCGGCGGTCATCGGTGGTGCTTCGCTTGCGATCGGTCTTGCGTTCCAGGGTTCGCTTGGCAATCTTGCTGCGGGTGTGATGCTGCTGATTTTCCGGCCGTTTAAGATCGGTGATGTTGTGCAGGTCGATGGCATCACCGCCAAGGTGACGCAGATCGACCTCTTCACAACCATGCTCGATACGTTTGATAACCGCCGAATCATCATGCCCAACGGCAACATCTTCGGCAACGAGATCGAGAACATCACCTTCCACGACACACGGCGGGTCGATGTCAAGGTTGGCACCGAGTACCCGGCAGATCTCGACACGGTGCGCGATGTGCTGATGGGCGCTGCCAAGAAGATCGAGGGCGTACTTCCTGATCCGGCTCCGGTTGTGTATCTGAGCGAGCTGGGCGGGTCTTCGATCGACTGGGCTGTGCGCGTGTGGTCGAATACTGCGGATTACTGGGCTGTCAAAGAGAAGTTGACGCGTCAGATCAAGTACGATCTGGATGCGGCCGAGATCGGGATTCCGTTCCCGCAGATGGATGTGCATATCGACGGCAAGGTGCTCAGCGGCTCGGCCGACTAACCAAGAAC
>CAXBOF010000492.1:0-2458 GCA_963977205.1 uncultured Phycisphaera sp.
AAGACTGTGGTCGGCACGACGATCCCGTTTGCGGGCGGCTCGGCCGAGATTTCGAGCACAACGCAGGAATATCTCGTCAACGAGGTGGTCCCCAAACTCAGAGGGCTTCGCTTCAACGTCGAGGTGCGCGGGCACGCGTTCGGCCGAGAGGATCGGGCGGGCGGCGGCGACGTGTACACGATGGGCTTTGAGCGCGCCAAAGCGGTGATGG
The DNA here is from genome assembly GCA_963977205.1 of uncultured Phycisphaera sp. Taxonomy (GTDB): domain Bacteria; phylum Planctomycetota; class Phycisphaerae; order Phycisphaerales; family UBA1924. The sequence continues at coordinate 212 of CAXBOF010000492.1, forward strand.
ATTTCCTAGTGATGCAGGGCATCGAATCGAGTCGGCTTTCGATCACGTCGGTCGGCAGCCGCGAGCCCATCAGCACAGATGTGAACGACAAGGCCGCGATGGGGCAGAACCGCCGCGTGCAGATCATCCTGACCGAGGTGCTCCCGGATGATGTGCATCCGGACCCCAACGGTACAAGCCCGAGCATCCACTGATCGAAGAGACTTCAAGCGGTACATAGCAATTGCAGGCAGGCAACAGAGGACAGAGTCATGGCCGACAAACCCAAAGGCGAAGAAACAACGACCGAAGCAGCCGAAGAGTCCAAGGGTGGCTCGAAGAAAGTGCTGCTTATCGTCGTGGGCATCATGGTGCTCGAGACGCTCGGCGTTGGTGGCTTCCTGATGCTCTCGGGCAAGGCGCCAAGCGCCGCCGAGGCGACCATTGTGGGCGATTCGCCCGACAGCCCCGAAGCCCTGGTCGAGGTGCAGGTCGTGGCCGACCGGTTCCAGAACATGAACACCGGCCGGGTGTGGCAGTGGGACACCGAGGTCTTCATCCAGGTCCGGCGCAAGGACCAGGAGCGCGTGACGGCTGAGCTCGAACGCCGCAAGGCCGAGATCACCTCGGGCGTGGGCGAGCTGATCCGCAAGGGGACGCACTCGCAGCTCCGCGAGCCAGAACTCCAGACACTCAAGCGCAAGCTCGAGGCGTACTTCGAGGAGGTCTTCGGCGTGGATGCGGACAACCGGCCCCGAGCGGTCGTGGTGCTGATCCCCAAGATGCGCGGGGCCCCTTCGGACTTCTGATTCAGAGGTTTGAATAGGCCAAGCGCAGCAATTGCGCACCGTGTTGGCGCAGTCTGTGCGCCAAGGCGCAGAAATGTATGGCAAGCTGGAACCGAGTGCCGATGCTCCGTGGGCACCGGGGCGGTGCGCGCATCGACGGAGTCGAGCATGCCAGACGAGATGGAGTCCGCACAGAATCCGACCGAGCCCTCGCTAGAGGACCAGACCCAAAAGCCGGATGAGGCTTCTGGCGAGTCCTCGGCTGGTGCTGAGCCCGATGCCGATGCTCTGGCCGCCGATGCGCTGGCCTCGGCCCAGGCCGCGATCGATGCACTCAACGCAGAAAGCGATCAGTCCGCCGGGGCTGAAAAAGCGCCGACGAGTGGTGCGGTTGCGGATGCCGGCGATGCTTCGCCTCAGCTCTCGCCGCTGAGTGTGCCCGACTTTGCCAAGGGTGATTTCGATGCGGTGCCCAAGGGCATGGACATGCTCTCGGATGTCAATGTGGACGTCACGATCGAGCTGGGGCGGACGCGGATGCTGGTCGAGGATGTGCTTCGGCTGGCCGATGGCGCGGTCGTTGAGCTCGACAAGCTCGCCGGCGACCCGGTGGATATTTATGTGAACAAGCGTCTTGTCGCCCGGGGCGAGGTGCTGGTCTTGAACGACAACTTCTGTATCCGCGTCAACGACATCCTCGACGCGGATCTTGTGGAGCAGAACCGGGGCTGAATCCGGGGATGAATTCGACGACGCCCGAGGATCGGGCGTGACCGCGGAGCCAGGAAGGCGTATGGCGGCAACAGGCAAGCTCATCTCGGTCATTGGCACGCTCGCATTCTCGGCGAGCGTTTCCGCGCAGTTGTCGAGCGAGTCGCTGCCGCTTGGCATGCCCGCTCAGGGCGGCAAGGCCGACACGCTCGGCGGGGCCGGCTCGGCCGCGACCACCGTGGCTTCCCTCATCGCGGTTGTCGGACTGATCGTGATTTTGGCTGTGGTTTACAAGTGGCTCGCGGGAAAGGCCGGCGGGCTGGCGGGTCAGGTCGGTGCTGCGGGCAAAGCGCCGGCGGGGCTTGTCTCGGTGCTCGCTCGCTATCCGATCGGTCGCGGGCAGACGCTGATTCTTCTCAAGATTGACCGCCGGGTGCTGCTGCTGTGTCAGTCGGCATCGGGGCGCGTGCGTGGCGGCGTGACGACGCGCACGCTCAGTGAGATCACCGATCCCGAAGATGTCGCCTCGATCATCGCCAAGACCGACGGCACGGGCAATTTCGACAACGTGCTCCACGGCTACGAGTCAATGGGTGAGCAGAGCGAAGAGATGCGCGATGTCGAGGTCGTCGATTTGACGCGCAAGCGGGGGAACCTGCTCGGCTCGATCATGGGAAGGAGGCCCGCGTGATCCGCTCGCTTGCCATCCTTCTTCTGACGGTGTTTGTGACGATGTTTGCGGCGGTTGGTGCTGCCCAGGCCCAGCAAT
>CAXBOF010000493.1:0-2457 GCA_963977205.1 uncultured Phycisphaera sp.
ATCTCACCTGGCGCGACGTCCAGCACCTGATCGTCGAGGCCGCCGAGCCCGTCGATGTGACGGACTCCGACTGGACAACCAACGGCGTTGGGATCCCCATCAACCACAACTTCGGCTTCGGCCAGCTCGACGCGGTCCGCATGGTCAACGCTGCCCTCAACTGGTCGCCCGTCGCCCCGCAGGTGGCGCTCGATGCGGGCGTCATCGAGCAGTCCATCAGCATCCCCGACAACGACCCCGCCGGCATCGACATCCCCTTCGAGGTCACGGACAACATCGTCATCGAGCACGTCATCGCCGACATCGCGATCAGCGGCACCTACATCGGCGACCTCCAGATCACACTCACGAGCCCGGATGGCACCGCCTCGATCCTGCACACCCAGCACAACAACTCTGCCGACGAGATGGACCACGTCTTCCACTCCGTGCGCAGCTGGGGCGAGCAGGCCTCTGGCACATGGACACTCAACATCGCCGACCTCGCCGATCAGGACACGCACACGCTCACCAGCTTCGCGCTCAGCTTCCTCGGCACCGAGTTCCACTGCCCCGCCGACCAGGACGGCGACAACGTCCTCACCACCGACGATTTCCTCGCCTGGCTCACCAACTACCAGAACGGCGACATGCAAGCCGACCTCAACGGCAACGGTACACTCGAGCCCGCCGACTTCTCGGCCTGGGTCGCGGCGTACAACCTGGGCTGCTGAACGCTGACTTTGGTGGGACGGGCATCCTGCCCGTCTCTGACGTTTACTCCTAACCTCCCCCATGCCCACAAGCGCCCAAGCTGCGCCATCCCGCCTCACACTCGCCGCCCGCGACATCAAGCTGGCGCACTCGGTCTTTGCGCTCCCGTTTGCGATCCTCGGTGCCGCCCTCGCCGCTGATTTCTCAGCATCTCCCGCGCATCTCACGCTCCAACTCGTGCTGATCGTCCTGTGCATGGTCGCCGCCCGGACGTGGGCGATGCTCGTCAACCGCCTCGCCGACGCGCGCATCGACGCCAAGAACCCCCGCACCACCCGCCGAGCCATGGCCAGCGGCGACCTCTCCACACGCGACGGACGCACCATCGCCCTCGCTTCGGCTTTCCTCTTCTGCGCGTTCGCGTTTCTCTTCTGGCCGCTCACCGGCAACCCCTGGCCTGCGATCCTGTGCGTGCCCGTGCTCGGATTCATCGCGCTCTACAGCTACACCAAACGCTTTACGGCGCTCTGCCACGCGTTCCTCGGGGCGGCCCTGGCGCTCAGCCCGGTGGCTGCGGTCATCGCGATCGAGCCGACGTACCTCGCTGGGCCCACGATCTGGCTCATCGCGGGCTTCGTCCTGCTCTGGGTCGCCGGCTTTGACATCATCTACGCGCTGCAGGATCTCGACTTCGATCGGGCCGAGGGTCTGCACTCCGTGCCAGCAGCACTCGGCTGGAAGCGCGCGATCTGGGTGAGCCGCCTCTGCCACCTCGCCGCGTTCACCTCACTCACGCTCGCCTGGCTCGCCGAGCCGAGGCTCGGGGCGGTCTTCCTCTTCGCGGGCCTCTCGCCCGTGGCGGGGCTGCTCGTCGCCGAGCACTCGGTCCTGGCCCAGCGTGGCAAGGCGGGCCTCGACATGGCCTTCTTCACGCTCAACGGCATCGCCAGCGTCACACTCGGCCTCGCCGGCCTCATCGACCTGTTCCTTTAACATCCCCCACGCCGGGCGCCAGGGCTTGTCCGCCCTCGGCAAGCCGTGCCCAGCGATCTCAATCGCCCCTTCCAAGCGCGACATCTGTTTCAAATATTTCTGAAAGAAACGCTCGACCAGCGCCGGCCTCGACCTGATAATTCAGCGATGCCCACACCCCCCGACCAATTCGCCAAACGCGACCAGTTCGATCAGCATGATCAACTCATCGAGACACAGGACCGCTTCATCGCATCCTGGGGCCAGATGGCCGGCGCCTGGGGCATCAGCCGAACCATGGCCGAGGCCCACGCCCTGCTCTACATCACCGGGCACCCGATGAACACCGACGAGATCATGGACCGCCTCCAGATCTCGCGAGGCAACGCCTCGATGTCCATCCGCGCCCTGCTCGACTGGGGCATCATCAGCAGGACCCACAAACGCGGCGACCGCAAGGAATACTTCGAGGCCGACCAGGACGTCTGGTCCATGTTCCGCTCCATCGTCCGCGAGCGCATCAAACGCGAGGTCGAGCCACTGCTGGCGACACTCTACGAGATCCGCGACGCCTCGCCCGCGCCCGATGACGCCACCGGCAAGGACCAGAAAGAACTGCTCGCCCACCAGAAACGGCTCGAAGAGATGCTCAGCTTCATGAAGACCATGGAGAAACTCAGCCAGCGCTTCGTGAGCCCCTCGGGCTCGGGCCTCGAACTGGCCGCCAAACTCCTGACGAAATTCGATAAATGACGACGATCCGATCCACAACCTCACAGCGCCAGAAAGCAG
>CAXBOF010000494.1:0-2456 GCA_963977205.1 uncultured Phycisphaera sp.
CGTCGCCTGATGGAACAGCGGTGATCACGCTGAGCTCGCCGGCGATGACGCGGCCTTTGACCGAAACGGGCGAGCAGGCCGCCAGGAATGCCGAGAGGCAGAGAGTCAGAAGGGCCGCCATCCGTGAGTTGGTCATGATTGAGTCGTCTCCATCGCCTGCTCGTCTTGAGCGGGCTGACTCTGCTCATCGGCGCTTTGCGTGGTTTGATCTGCGGATTGGGGCGAGGTTTCCGATTCTGTTTCGTCAGCGGGTTCGGGACGCTTGCGGACGGCGCTCACGGCCTGGGGGTCGGTCATCTCGGGGAGGTCTCGCAGACTGCCGAGGCCGAACTGGGAGAGGAAATCGCGGGTGGTGCCATAGAGCATCGGGCGGCCGAGCTCCTCGGCCCTGCCGGCGATGGTGACGAGGCGTCGGTCCATGAGGGAGCGGAGGACCTCGCCGCAGGCCACGCCTCGGATGTTCTCGACCTCGGCCCGGGTGACGGGCTGGCGATATGCGACGATGGCGAGTGTTTCGAGGGCTGCTCGGCTCAGGCGGTTCGAGGCCCGCTGGCCGTGGAAGGAAGCAAGGACGGGTGCGAGCTTGGGCCGGGCCATGATGCGAAGGCCCTCGCGGACCTGATCGGCGTCGACGGGCTGGCCGAGGGCTTCGGTCAGGGCGTCGGCAATCTGGGCGGGGCGGATGGATTTGTCGCTCGTCAGCAGGACCGCCTCCACGGCCTGCTCGATCGAGACTGCTGATTCCGATTCACTCACGGCTGGGCCTCCTTGCCGGGTTGTCCACCATGCTAGCAGGAACCCAAAGCCCGGATACGCTCAGAGCATGGTCCATCACGGCGACATGCTGCCCAGCCAGCAGCACCGGTACGACGATCTGCCCGAGCTCAGCCCGCGGCAGCTCCACGACCGGCGCGAGGGCGTCTTTCTGATCCTGGCGGGGCTTTTCCTGGGCACGCTTGCGATGCTCAACATTCTGGGCATCTCGCGGTTCATCTGGCTTGGATCGCTCGAAACGCCCAGCGGGTTCGAGGCGACCTTCGCAGTGGCGGTCGGCGTGCTGCCCTATCCGATGACGTTTCTTTGCACGGACTTCATCAGCGAGTTCTACGGCAAGAAGCGGGCGAACCTTGTTGTGTGGGTTGGTCTTGTGCTCAATATCTGGGTGGTGTTCATTCTCTGGATCGGCGGGGCGCTGCCGGGATTCGAGGCGGTCGACGACACGGGCGCGATTGCAAGGGACGCGGCGGGTCGGCTGCCGGTGTTCTTTGAGATCCGGGCGCTCGCGTTTGGCGCGGTAACGGCCTCGATGATCGCGTACCTCATCGCGCAGCTCGTCGATGTGCACGTCTTTCATTTCTGGAAGCGCCTGACGCGGGGAAAGTATCTGTGGATCCGCAATACCGGGTCGACGAATCGCGTGCAATATTTCCACAATTGGCGGTACTGATATTCACGGGGTACGCGTTCAAATTCGTGATCGCGTTGTTTGACACGATCCCGTTCTACCTGGGATCCAAGTGGCTTTCGAGATACTTGCGGCTGATGCCTCCGGGGCAGGAGATGCAAGAGGCCGACACGTCCGAGAATGTCGCGTCCGGGTGATTATCCGGTGATTGGTCGTTTGATGGGGTGTTTGTACGCCCTCAGTGTCCGTGAATGCTCATTTGGAGCCAAATCGGGTTGCCCGTGGTGTCGATGTTTCTCAAAAGAGCAGCAGCACACACGGAGCCTCGCCGATGGATCGCAAACGCCTGTTATTGGTTGATGATGAGCCGCACGTCACGCTGGTGCTCTCACGGAAACTCGAACGCGCGGGGTACGAGGTTGAAACGGCGCGAGACGGCGAAGAGGGCTTGTTCGCTGCCAAGAAGTTCCAGCCGAACCTGATCGTGTCGGATCTGCAGATGCCCCGGGTTGATGGTCTTTCGATGGCTTCCAATCTTGCCAGCGACTCGTTGACGTCGCATATCCCGATCTTGATGCTCAGCGGGCGTGGCTTCTTGTTGGACAAGAACGTGGCTGCGACGACGCGGATTGTGCGTGTGCTGGAGAAGCCCTTTGCCGCCAGCGACATCCTGAGCTGCGCGGCCGAGATTCTGGCATTGGAGAGCTTTGATCACGTGAAAGGCAGAGCCGCTTGAGCAGCCAGACCACACTTGAATCGGATATCGACAGCCGGTGCCTGACGGGTGTTGGCAGCGAGCTGGCGCGTCGGTGTGAGCCGTTGGGTTTGCGCTGCGTGGTCGTCTCGGCTGATCTGACGGCGATCAACAGCCCGCACGGGTTGAATGACGCCGAGCTGGATTCAGAGGAGTGGATCGCCAGGCTTTGGGACCATTCGAGCCAGTGGCAGGACGCGTGGTTTGAGGCTTCGCCCGGCGTTGGTGTGATCGCGGTCTCGATCGAGCGGCGACACCGGGTCGTCGGGACCGTGTTTGTGCACGCGCGGATCGGGG
>CAXBOF010000495.1:0-2455 GCA_963977205.1 uncultured Phycisphaera sp.
CGAGCCCGGCCTGCGGGATCGTATACCCGGTCGTGCCGTACTGCCTGAGCGTCAAAGCCAGAATTCTCGGCCCGATTTCTCTGCACAGCGCGCTCCAGATTCGGTTGTCTCGAAGAAAGGCCCACGAACGCTTCCGCATTCGCAGGCCGATGTGTGGGTCTCTGCACTTACTTGCCGGGCATGATGACCGTGTCGATCACGTGGATCACGCCGTTGGAGGTATCGATGTCCGTGGTCAGAATCGCGGTCAGCTTGTCCTTGTTCTCTGGCTTGAGCAGCATCTCGACCGTGCCCTTGGGCAGCTTGGCAAACGCCTCATCCGTCGGTGCGAAGACCGTGATCGGCCCCTCGGCCTTGAGCGCTTCGACGAGGCCGGCAGCCTTGACAGCCGCGACCAGCGTCCCGAACGAGCCGTTCTCCAGAGCCGTGTCCACGACGTCCTTCGAGCTGGGCATGATGACGCGATCGATCACGTGGATCGTGCCGTTGCTCGTCAGGATGTCAGCTTTGACAACATTTGCATCATCAACACGGACCTTGCCATCGGTGACCTTGATGTCCACGCGCTGACCGTTTGCGGTCTGGGCCGCATTAAGCTCGACAACCTGTTCGGCACGCAAATCGCCCGGGACGACGTGGTAGAGCAGGATGCTCGTGAGCAGATCCTTGTTTTCGGGCTTGAGCAGCATCTCAACCGTGCCTTCGGGCAGCTTGGCAAACGCCTCATCTGTCGGGGCAAAGACCGTCATGGGCTTCTCACCTGAGAGCGCATCGACCAGACCCGCAGCCTTGACCGCTGCAACGAGCGTGTTGAAAGAGCCCGCCTTGACTGCCGTCTCGACGAGATTCATCTCGGGCTGCACGAACGAAGCCAGCACCGCGGCCCCTTCGTACGCCTCACCCGCGGTGCAGGCCTGGGCGGACTTGTTCGATTCACACTGACCGGCTGCTGCACCGGCGAGGGTCACAACTGCGAACGCAGCGATGGCGCGTTTCATAAGAAACTCCTTGGTCCGGATCGGACCGCTCAACTTCTGTTCCATAAGTTGCCGCGGGCGACAGATGCCCGCCGGCTCGCACCTGTGTTCGCAGCGCGGCCGATCTCTGGATTCACAGAGATTCAAAAAGCAACGCCGCCGGCATCACAATACAGACTGGTATGTCGTCTTACTGGAGTACAACGATCTCGACGCGTCGGCTCTGGGCCTTACTGCCCCGCTGATGCGCTGGGCCGAAAGCCGCCGAGTAGATCCGATCGTTATCGACGCCCTTTGAAACCAGATAGGCCTCAACAGACATCGCTCGCTCGGCGCTCAAACGCTCGTTGGTCTTCCACTGGCTCTTGCGGATCGGGTCCGTGTCGGTGTAGCCCTCGATGCGGATCTGACGGCCCGCGTACTGCGTGTTGATCACGCTGGCGATGCTGTCGAGCGTCTGGCGAGAGCTGCTCTTGAGATCAACCTTGCCCGAGTCAAAGAGCACGTCGCCGGCCACACCCACAACGACATCGGCGCCGCGCGAGGAAAGTGTCGTGCCCTCGATGCCTTCAAAGCCCGTTGTGCCGTTGGCGAGCGCCTTCTCGACTTCGCTCTGGGCGAGCAGGAGATCCTGTTCGAGCGACGAACTGCGGCTGTTGGCTGAGGCGAGACGCTCACGCGTTGAAGCAAGCTCCGAGCGGAGCTGGGCCGACTCAGCGACCGCCGCGTCGTAGTCCTCACGTGGAACTGTGTTGCAACCAAAGAGCCCGGTCAGGCACACAGCACCCCCGAGCACCGACGAGATCAGACGACGATTCCGCATAGTTGAGCTCCTTCTCAGCGGCTAGCCCCGCTCTCCGCAGGGAATGGAATTTCGATGAACAAGCGTACCCACTATCGGGCGACTGTGCACGATCAGGGCAGATTCAGTGGGCCGTGCCGCCCCATCAGCACCCCGAGCCAGACCTCGATCCAGGGCTTGCCGATCAGAACGACCACCGCCCCCATCGCAAGGGCCGGCCCAAAGGCCATCATCCGGGCCACCTTGAGGCGGAAGACGCCCCCGATGATCGCCATCAGCAAACCGACAAGTACCGCCGCAAAGAACGTCAGAACCGCATCGGGCCAGCCCAGACAGGCACCCACAGCCGCCAGGACATGGACATCGCCAAGCCCCATCGCCTCTTTGCCGAAGGCGAGCGACCCGAAGATCCGCACGCCCCAAATGACAGCCCCGCCGATCAGGTAGCCCATCAGGACGCCCGTCAGAATCCTGAGCCAGAGAGGGACGTCAGCCGCGCCACCGAGATTCTGCGCCAGAACCGCGCCGCCCCACCCGATAGCCGCCACCGGGGCAAGAAAGGCCAATTCCCGGATCATCTCCCGCCGAGCGTGCGGGTACTGCACCCACATCCCCGGCGTGTTGGCCCCATGCGAAGGCTCGCCCTCGCCCGACTCAGCCTTCTTGGCTTCCTGCT
>CAXBOF010000496.1:0-2454 GCA_963977205.1 uncultured Phycisphaera sp.
GCAACAAGCTCGGCCGCCTTCTCGACAAGGCTCGCCAGCGGGACGGGCTTGATCATGTATCCGTCCACACCGATCGCCTCGGCGTACTCCTGGTGACGCTTGCCCTCGTTGGCGGTCACCATGATGACCAGCGGGCTGTCCTCGCGGCCTTTGATTTTTTCGAGCACCAGAAAGCCGCTGCGCCCCGGGAGCATCATGTCCAAAATCACAAGCTCGGGCGGGTCCTCGTTGCAGTACGCGACAGCCGTGTTGCCGTCGGAGGCGGTCTCGGTCTCGGCGCCCTCGGACAGCATGGCGGCCTCGATGGACTCGCGCACATCCGGGTCGTCATCAACCACGAGAATCCGGACGTCTTCGAGCTTGCCGATGGTCAGTGTCTCAGCGCTCATGTGCGTCTCCTTTTGATCCCGACCTCAGTTCCGTACAAAGGCAAGAACTCAGTATGCCCCTCACTTCTTCCAGAAGCAACGCGGGCAACGGGCGAATCCTATTCGTACCACCCCGGTTTGCGGTTCTGATGAAATTATGGTTCGGGGCCCGTTCACGTCCGGGTAACCCCTATTTTACTCGAGCCGATCGCCCCCGATGCGGTCCAGAGTCGCGATATCGCGCTGACTCTGCTCGACAATCCGCTCGACCTCGGCCTCGTCCATCCAGGGCAGTTCCAGCATTTTGCGCTTGAGATTGTCCGGAAACTCTTTCCGGAGCCGCTCGTGCCTCGGGCGGCTCTTCCAGACACGGTGCATCCAGAAATACTGCTCGGGCGCGGTGCGCACCATGTTCTCGATCGATCGGCGGTACCGCGCGGTGATGTAGAACAGCGGGTCGGGCGCATCCTGCCAGTCCTCGGGGCGGATGACATCGTGGATATCAAAGCGGTAGCCCATCGCGTCCTGCCAGCGCCCGGTCGCGTGGTCGTGCAGGACATCGACGCCGTCGGGACCGCGGCGAGGGCTGCGGACACCGCCGCCGCAGATGATGCACGCGCCCGTCTGCATCGCAAGCATGCCCACGGATTTGTAGGTGCTGGTGAGTCTTCCAAAGAACGGCACAAAGAGCCCGCGGTCGCCCGCGTTCTGGTCGGCGACGAACGCGGGCATGCCCCCCCGCTGCATCGCGCGGGGCAATTCACGGACGGCTCCGAACTTGTCGACCATCATCATGCCGCGCTTCTCGCGGACCTGCCGCACCCAGCGGTCGAGCGGCTTGAGATCCAGCGGGCGGTACACCGCGTGCACGGGCACACCCACGACGCCCATCGTGTAACCCATCATCTCCCAGTTGCCAAAGTGCCCGGTGATCAGAATAACCGGGCGGTTGGCGAGCACCTCGGCGAAGGCCTCAGACGCCTGACCGAAAGACGCATGGCGATGCCAGCTGTCGGTGCTGATCAGCCTTGGCGTGTAGAGCATCTCCGCGCCGAGTTGGAAGAGATGCCCCCAGACGCCCTGCGCCACGTGCGCGACGCGGTCATCGTCCCAATCAGGAAACGCGAACCTGATGCGATTCTTGCAGCGGTCGAGCTGCTTGCGGTTGAAGGGCAGCTTCGAGAAGCCGCGGCCCATGCGGTCCATCTGTTCGAGCGAGGACTCGAGCCCGAAGAGCTGGCCCGCGGTCATCACCGTGCGCAGCCCTATCGAGACCGGCGTGTGCGTCCAGCCCGGCAGCCCGTCCTTGAGGCGTTTGCGTTTGCGGCTCACTCGCCTCAGCGCGTCCGCGAGCGGATGCGCCCGATCAGCGTGTAGAGACGGTTCTCGTTCAGCACGGGGATCGAGGTCCGCTGAGCCGCCTCGAAGAGCTCGTTGTACCGCTTGAGCTCGTTCTCCTTGCGGATGTAGATCTCAACGATCTCGATCGGAGTGGCGATGCCCGGGGGCGGGGGCAGAACGGGCGGCTCGCCCAGGACGAGGAAGTCGATGTCGCCCGTCAGCTCCTCGGTCGTCTCGCCGCCCCATTCTTCGATAAGTGCCGAGACTTCGGTGCGTTCGCCGGGGGTGCGGTTGCCGTCGCCGTTGGTGTCGAAGTTACCCGCGACGAGGAACTTGTACACCTTGTTCGGGTCGTAGACCGCGTTGGCGATCACGTCGCCCGGCACGATCGGGTTGCCCGCACGCTCGAAGAGCACGCGGCATCGGCTGGAAGTCTCGCCGACGTTGACCACCTCGACAGCGCCCTTGCCCTGCGGGTAGTTGCCCTCGGCATCGGGGCGGATCTGTGTCTCGTCGCCGTAGACCGCAAAGTTCATCCCGAGGATGACATTCTGGCGTCGGCCGATCGAGATGAAGACCTCGTTCTGACTCGGGTTCGTGTTGGCGACGTTGCCGTCAACGAGCGAGTACTCGGCCTTGGCAGCCAGCGAATCGCCCCGACCCTGCTGCTGCAGCGAGGAGATCTGATCTTCGAGCAGCAGCTTCTCCTGCTCGAGCGTGCGGATGCGGCTGCTCATGTCGCTCT
>CAXBOF010000497.1:0-2445 GCA_963977205.1 uncultured Phycisphaera sp.
GGGCGTATCAACCCCGGCCGCCTCGGCCTCACGCATGTCGATAGCGTTGGCTTCCAGTAGTTCGGCCCGGTTCGCGTCGATCCGCTCGGCCAGATCCTGCAGAACCTGATTGCGAACATCACCCGGCATGTCCGCCACCGCTCTCGAAGCGGTGCGGGCTGCGCGTGCTGTGTCTTGTATGGAACGTGTCGTCTGTGTTGCCTGTGTCATGCCCAGTCCTCCTGCACGTGCAAATCGTCTCTGTGGATCACTTCCGTCGCGTGCGCAAACCCCAGGGCCGCCTCGATCGCGTCGCTCTGCAATCCCTTGATGCGCTGGATCTCGGTGCTGCTGTACGAAGTCAGCCCACGCGCCACGCATCGGCCCTGCGCATCGTGCAATTCCACCGCCGACTTGGATTCAAACCGCCCATGATCCTTGCAATGGGATCGGGGATCTCATCGGTCGGCCCCTTGGCCAGATGGGCCGTGATCCCCTGACCCTTCACAATGACAGCCGCGTCGAGCTTGGTCGCCATCCCGCCCGTGCCCACGCCTGAAGAATGGTTCACATCCACGAGCTTGCGGACATCGTCGATCTCTTCGACCACCGGGATGATCTTGCCCGTTGCCAAATCCATAAGCCCGGGCGCCACGCTCAACAGCACCAGCAGATCCGCATCGATCGACGTCGCCACCAGGGCGCTGAGCCGATCGTTGTCGCCCAGCTTGTTCTCATCGAACGCGACCGAGTCATTCTCGTTGACAATCGGGATTACACCCGCACCAAGCAGCGTCTCAATCGTGTTCCTCGCGTTGAGGAACCGCTCGCGATGCCCGAAGTCATCCGACGTCAGCAGAACCTGAGCCGCGGTGTTCTTGCTCTTGGCCAGCAGTTCCGAGTACGTGCGCATCAGGTTCGGCTGCCCGATCGCGGCCGCGGCCTGCTTCTGACGCACAATCGCCGGCATCGTCTCCAAGCCGAGCGACTGGTACCCGAGGGCAACCGCCCCTGAGGACACGAGCACAACCTCAATACCCGTCTGCCTGAGCAAGGCGATCTCATCGACCAGCCGCTCCACAGCCTTGATATCCAGAACACCGCCGGGCGCCACGACAGCGCTCCCGACCTTGACAACTACCCGGCGGACCTCGTCCAGTTCGACCGTTTCCAGCTTATAGCTCACGTGAAATTTCCATTTTGCTTCTGATTTGAGCCGATCGCCTGTGCGCGAGTAATCCTTCATACTCGGAAAGATCCGCTGTATCACTGATCATTTGATGACTTTCTGGCCCCTCGTCCACTCGCAGCCATGTCCGCAAGCGGAGAAAGTGCATGACGGACAGCCCCGCCCGATATCGAGCCGACCCGCCCGTCGGGAGCGTGTGATTCGGGCCGAGGCCATAATCGCCGAACACCTCTGCACTCATCGGTCCAACGAACACGCCGCCGGCATTCTTGAGTCTGGCTGCGATCGATTGTGCATCTCGTACATGGATCTCGACGTGCTCTGCTGCAACTGTATCGGATACTTCACACGCCTCATCGAGGTCCCGGACCACACACGCAAACCCGTTCTTAAGGGCATTTCTCGCTGTCATGGACGTCGAAAGCTCGCCGAGTTGCTCGGCAAGAGCCCGTTCAACCCGGCCCACAAACCCTGCGCTTGTTGTCAGAAGCATAGGCACGGCATCGTCGTCGTGCTCGGCCTGCGCCAGTAAATCAGCCGCTACAACTCTCTCATCCGCTGTTTCATCCGCGATTATGAGTAATTCAGACGGGCCGGCGAGCATGTCGATACCCACGACATCGGACACAAGACTCTTGGCAGCGGTCACCCATTTATTGCCGGGTCCGACGATGACATCACACGGGCGGAATCCCTCATACCCGTGCGCCATCGCTGCGATTGCGTGCGCGCCGCCGACCGCAAGATACTCATCAGCCCCCGCGATAGCAGCCGCAGCGAGCATGATCGGGTCCGTGCTGGGCGAGGCCACGACAACGCGCTCACACCCGGCCACACGGGCCGTCACAGCGGTCATCAGCACCGATGACGGCAGCGGATACCGACCGGCGGGCGCATAACACCCCGCAGATTGCACGGGCACAGCCGTGTGACCGGCCCTGCCGCCGGGCACCGCGACATCAAGATCAAGTACTGCGCCCCGCTGCGCACGCGCAAACGATTCGATCCGCCCCGCAACGCGCTCAAGCAAAGCCCGCACATCGCTCCCGACACCATCGAGAGCCTTCGTCAGCCCAGCCCGGTCCAGCACGAGCGGCTTATCCGCAGCACGCTCGCCGAACCGGGCCGCGTACTCGCGCACGGCAACTTCACCGCGATCACGGACCGCCGCGATAATCTCATCAGCATCGCGCAGCGCGCCCGGATCGAGCGCGCCCCGACGAACCCGTCCGGCCTCACTCGGTTCCACTCGGCGCAAATATACCTCATTGGCAGTC
>CAXBOF010000498.1:0-2444 GCA_963977205.1 uncultured Phycisphaera sp.
GTCGGACCTGCTTCACCCGATGCCGAGCGAGCCACCGGCACAGCCGATGCATCCGGATCTGACCGTCAGCGTTACTGCCAGCAGTTGGGGCGCGAAACCCGTCCAAATGATGCGTCTCAACGCGATCGAAGCCAGTCAAAGTTAGACAGGAGAGAGCAACCAAATAGCGCCATTATGCTGCAGGAATCGTCGATTTTGAAGCTGCAGGGAAGAAAGCGGGCGAACGGACTCGAACCGTCAACATTCAGCTTGGAAGGCTGACGCTCTACCATTGAGCTACGCCCGCAGACACCCGATTGTAGGCCCGTGGCGGGACGAAGGTCCTGCCGGCATTCACTCGGGCTCGTCCCGGTTCAGGCGGGTTTCAAAGAGGGCCAGCACCCGGCGGTACTCGTCGAGCCAGGCGTCCGGCTCGATAAAGCCGTGCGATTCGAGCGGGTAGAGCGCCACTTCCCAGTCCTGTTTGCCCAGCTCGATGAGCCGCTGCTGGAGGCGGATCGAGTCCTGCACGAGCACGTTGTTGTCGAGCATGCCGTGACAGATGAGCAGCCCCCCCTCGAAGCCCTCGGCGAACTCGATGGGGCTGGAGCGTTCGTACGCCTCGGGGTCGACATCGGGCGTGTTGAGAATGGGCGACGTGTAGCCCTGGTTGTAGTGTGCCCAGTCGGTGACGGGACGCAGGGCAGCGCCGGCGTTGAACACGCCGGGCTCCTTGAAGACCGCCATGATCGCAAGGAACCCCCCGTACGACCCGCCATAGGTCCCGACGCGTTCGGGATCGACGCCGTGGGCCTCGGTCATCCACTTTGCGGTATCGACCATGTCATCAAGCTCCGGCCCGCCCATGTGTCGATAGATCGCGGTGCGGAAGTCCCGACCGTAACCGGCCGAGGCGCGGTAATCGATGTCGGCCACGACGTAGCCCTTGTACGCCAGGAGCGAGTGGAACATCATCTCGCGGAAGTACTGGGGCCATCCGCGATCGATGTTCTGCAAGTAGCCCGCGCCGTGCACGAAAATGACGCCGGGTTTCTTGCTCGACTGCCCCCCGCCATCGAACCTGTACACGCGTGCCCGGATCGTGCGCCCGTCGCGGCAGGGCACATCGACAAACTCGGGCTCGATCCAGGGCAAGGACGCGAACGCCTTGGTCACCGAGTGCGTGATCTGCACGGGTTCACTCGAGCCGTCCGTGGGCATGACAAACAGCTCGGCCGGGCTTGAAAGCGTCGAGACTTCCAGCAGTGCCCGCGTGCCGTCGTCGTTGATTCGGAAGCGTTCGACGACCGTGCCCAGATCGGTGAGCATCTCGAAGCCGTCGTCGGCGAGCGTGATGCGGGCAAGCTCGTAGATGGAGGGGTCGGGCCGGTTGGTGCGGGCGTACAGCACGCCGGGCGTTGCAGCCTCGGCGACATCCCACACCTCATAGTCGCCCTTGGTCACCTGTCGCGCCGCCGAGCCGTCCCAGGCGTAGACGTGCGCATAGCCCGAGTTCTCCGAGAGAAACCAGAACGCCGAGCCGTCGCTCATCCAGCCAGCAGACCCGAGATGCCAGTTGATCCAAGCCTCGGTCGTCTCGCGGAAGATCGACTCGCCCACCGGCTCCTCACCCGGCGAAACACTCACGATCCAGCGGTCCTTGTGGTCGTGGCTCCACGCCTGCACAATCAGCGACGCCCCGCCCGGCTGCCACGCCAGACTCCGCAGGTCGATGCTCCGAGGCTCGGGCTCTTTCTTCCTTTCGTCCGCCTTCTCGTTGTTCTCTTCATCCGACTCGGCCTCGTCTTCGTCTTGAGCTTTCTTGGTGCGCAGAAACGCCAGCGGGTCATCGGTCAGGCCGGGCAGCCCGGACAGATCCACCTCCGCGAACGTCTCGTGCTCGAGATCCAGCAGGAACAGCCGCTCGTTGGTGCTCGCACGTACACCCACCTTGGTGCGCACCCGGCTGGTGTCCACATAGCCGTCCTCCGTCACGTAGGAGGGCATCACGTCCCGCTTGGCATCGGACGCGGGCTTCGATGCGATGACCGCCAGATACCTGCCATCGTCCGAGAGCGACCAGCCCCGGCGCTCCAGGTCCTTGCCCAGATAGAACGGCCCGGGCACGCCGCTGGCATCCGCTTCCTCGATCGCTCGGCGCTGCTCCTTCTGCTCTGTATCCCGCTGCTGACGTTCGACGACTGTTTCAAAGAGCCGCTCCTGCTGCTGGTCGAGGTAGTCCTCGCCATCTTCTTCGTCCTTTGGTTCGTCCTCGAAGCGCACATCCGCCGCTTGGAACACCGCCGCATTTTCGAGATCCATGACGTACCACTGCCCGCCCGACTCGTACGCGATGCGGGACTGATCGCCCATGAACATCGCCGATCCCTCGTAAGCGCCGGTGCGTGTGAGCTGACGGATCGTGCCCGCTTTGTCTTCACCCAGCGAGACTTCGCCCAGCCACA
>CAXBOF010000499.1:0-2442 GCA_963977205.1 uncultured Phycisphaera sp.
ACATCTGATGGCACAACCCGACCCGGGAGCGGCACTTTCTGTGCTCCTGGGGGTATGAAGCGTGTGCGGGCACGGGGTTCCGTTCATCGGACCGGCCCGCTAGCATGAAGCCGCACCCGGACGCCGCCGATACGTGTCCGATCCGCAGGAGAATTGAACGATGACCCGAGGACGCACCGTCGCCCCGATCGCACTGACCCTGGTCCTTCTGGCAGGCACCGCATCCGCTCAGGATCGCATCCCTCAGCGGTCGGACGTGTTGCCGCCGCCCACCTCAGAAGAGCAGCCCTCGAGCGTGAACCGTGACGAGCGGGCCGTGGAGGTTCTGACCGCCGCCAGCGAGGCGCTGGCCGAGGCCAAGACCGTGCTCTTTACTGTTCAGTCCGAGATTCACGCCGAGTCCGGCCCGCTGGCGGCTTTCAAGCTCGGCGCCGACGGCAACGTCTGGGCCCGCCAGGAAGACAACGGCACGTGGACCCGCACCATGATCGGTCAGGCCGACGACATCGGCACGACCGAGCAGATCTCGTTTACCGTCATCAAGGGCAACAACAAGGCGTCCTGGATCGATGTCGAGAACCAGGAAGTTGTCCACGCCCTTGGGCGGTTCGCCAAGGGGCGGGTCTACGGCAGCTCCGACCTTCTCGGTATCGACTACCTCTTCGGCTCAAAGCCATTCGCCGCCGAACTGGGCGCACCGACACTCGAATACATCGGCACAGAAACACTTGATGGCACGGTCTGCGACGTCGTCCGGGTGGACTACGGCGACCGCGTCCTCGCCAAGCGCTGGTACCTGGCCAGCAGCGACGGCTTCCCCCGCCGCATCGTCGAAGAGCTGATGGACAGCGCCGAACGCGTCTACGACTTCACGCAGGTCGAGGTCGATGCCGAGATCGCCGACTCACGTTTCGAGATTAACGCTCCCAACACCTACATCGTCAAGAACCTCCCCGAGCGGCGCACCGCCGTCAACGCCCCGGATGGTGCCGACCCCGTCGTCACCGGTCCCGACAACGAGGTCGGCAAGCTCTACGGCTCAGAGGTCGGTGACACCGGCACGCCCTTCACCGCTCAGGACGTCTTCGGCACCGAGTTCAATACCGAGAACTACGCCGGCAAACCGCTGGTCCTCTACTTCTGGGCCAGCTGGATCCCCGGCTCCAACACCACCGTCGAGGACATCGTCAAGATTAACGACCACCTCGGCGACGACGGCGCGCTGCTCTCACTGGCCATCCGCGAGCGCCAGCCCGAGAACGCCAGCAACATCTTCCTGGACATGGACCGCGACGATATCCCCGTGATCACCAACGGCGGCCGCGCCGGCGGCGCGTACAACATCGCGCGTGTCCCCGCCGTCATCGTCCTGGACGCCGAGGGCAAGATCGTCTACCGCAACGACGAGTACAAGTCCGACGAGCACTCCGACGCGGTCATCGAGATCGTCGACAAGCTCAAGGGCTGATCGGGCACAGGCCCGTTCCACGCACGCTCACGAATTCACTCAGGAAAAACAAAGGGCCGGCCCCACACGGGACCGGCCCTTTTCTTGTACTGAATTCAGATCGATTTAGCCGTGACGGATCGCAGCCTGAGCCGCCGCCAGGCGAGCGATCGGCACGCGGAAGGGCGAGCAGCTGACGTAGGCCAGGCCCACGCGGTGGCAGAAGTCCACGCTCGACGGGTCGCCGCCGTGCTCGCCGCAGATGCCAACCTTCAGATCGGGGTTGCCTTCCTTGCCGCGGTCAAAGCCCATCTGCACGAGCTGCCCCACGCCCTCCTGATCGAGGCTCTGGAACGGGTCGATGTGCAGCACACCCTTGGCGATGTAGTCGGGCAGGAACGTGTTCACGTCGTCACGCGAGTAGCCGAAGGTCAGCTGCGTCAGGTCGTTGGTGCCGAAGCTGAAGAAGTCGGCCTCGGCCGCGATGTCGTCGGCCGTCAGAGCCGCACGCGGGATCTCGATCATCGTGCCGATCTTGATATCCAAGCGCTTCTTGAAGTCGAGTTCCTTCTTCACCTGATCGATCACGCTCTCGACCTCTTTGCGAAGCAGCCGCAGTTCCTCGACCGTGCCCACCAGCGGGATCATGATCTCGGGCATCGCCTTGACGCGTTCGCCGACGCACTCGATCGCCGCCTCGACGATCGCCCGCACCTGCATCCGCAGGATCTCGGGGTACGTCACCGCAAGGCGGCAACCCCGGTGACCCAGCATCGGGTTCAATTCGTGCAGCATCGAGACGCGCTGCTTCACCTTGGCAAGGGGCACACCCATCACGGCCGCCAGCTCTTTCTGGCTCTCGGTCTCGTGCGGCAGGAACTCGTGCAGGGGCGGGTCCAGCAGGCGGATCGTCACGGGCAGCCCGTTCATCGCCCGGAAGATCCCGACAAAGTCGTCACGCTGGAAAGGCAGAAGCTTGGCAAGCGCCGCCTCGC
>CAXBOF010000500.1:0-2439 GCA_963977205.1 uncultured Phycisphaera sp.
CTGCGTTGCCTTCGCTGAAGAGGATGTTGCAACTGGCGTTGGGGCGGATGAAGAGGAGCGCGTCGCCCAGGATGTTCGCGGGGATGATGAGCTGCTCGTAGTCCTCGGTGTCCATGAAGGTCGCGCCGGAGGGGTCGGAGTAGAGGTACTCCATCTCGCGGCGGTCGAGGGTGGCGCCGTCGATGATGGCGTCGGTGTTGAAGCGTTTCTCGGCTGTGCCCGAGCCGTCGATGCCGCGGAGCTTGGCCTGGACGTAGGCGGGGCCCTTGCCGGGCTTGACGTGGTCGGTTTTGACACACACGTAGAGCTTGCCGTCGAGGTTGACAGCCATGCCTGGTTTGAGTTCGTTGGCCCGCATTTTCGCTCCTGCACGCTTGCAAAGGGGTGTTCTTGGGTTTGTCGGCCCGGCCGACACCGGCCATGGTAGGCTTGCCCGGAGCGGGCATTGCCCCAGTGAAAACGGAACTTCGGAGGTCTGACCCATGCACTTGAACCGTCGCAGCTTTGTTCTTCGGACTTCTCTGGTCGCACTTGGTGGGTGCCTTGCCCCGTCGGCACTGGCAAGGATGGGCCGGGCGGAGCAGATTCTGGATTGGGCCAAGGTGACCGGGCACACCCGGGCGGTTGTGAATGTGGCTCTGGGCGGGAACACGCTGATGGTCGTCTCGGGGGGCGAGGCGCTGGTGGTGGATTCGAAATTTCCGTACCTCGGTGGGGTTCTGCGCGAGGATGCCAAGGCCGAGGCCGGCGGGGAGGGGGCGGGCAAGGTGAGCCTGCTCAACACGCACCATCACGGCGACCACACCGGAGGCAACAGCGCGTTTGTCGGTCGTGGTAAGACCTATGCGCATCCGAAGGCGATCGATCGGATCCGCGGTCAGATCGACAGCTACCGCACGGGCGCGGAGGCGGCGGTGGGGCAGGTGAGCCAGAACCTGGCGGGGAATCGGCGGGCGATCGAGCTTGCCATTGAAGTCGCCGAGAACGCGGCGAATCTGAAGGCGGATGACTTTGCCCCCACGGACGCGGTCGAGGGCGGCTCGCAGATCAAGGTCGGCGATCTGACACTCGACATCCATCACTTCGGCGCGGGGCACACGGACAACGATATTGTGGTGCACCTTGCCGACGAGAACGTTGTTCACACGGGCGATCTCGTGTTCAACGGGCTGCACCCGTTCTTTGATCCCAATGGCGGCGTGAACGCCAAGGGATGGATCAAGAGCCTGACGGGTGTGCTCGAATTGTGCGACGGCGAGACAACCGTTGTGCCCGGGCACGGGCCGATCGGTGGGCGCGAGATCGTTGAGGGCATGAGGAGCTATCTCGAGCAGCTCATCGAAGCTGTGGCGGCGGAGATCGAGAAGGGCACGAGCAAGGAAGATGCGCAGCAGATGACGTGGCCCTTTATGGACGGGCTCGGGTTCGAGCAGATCAAGGGTCGCGTGATCGGCGCGGTGTACGATCAGCTCAATGGTTAATTCAGTTCAAGCATAAATATTTGAAAAAGAAGCATGTCCGGGTGCCACTGGTTGTTCTCAACCAGTGGTGTTGTGTCATCGATTGAGAGCACGGCTTGCCGAGGACGGACAAGCCGTGGCACCCGTTGGGAATGGTTGGGCAAGAGCACGGCTGTCACAGCCGTGGCACCCGATGACGCATGCCTCGCTTGCGCTTCGGGCTCGTCAGAATCTGTTTGGTACGTCGAGCACAAAGTTGTTGCAGTACTCGCCCTGCCCGTAGTTCTGGTCGCGTGCGGCGTCGAACTCGGAGATGGGGTGGAGTGAGCCGTTCTTAAAGAAGCGGATGCGGTAGTTCATGGGCTCGAAGATCTTTCGGAGTCCGCTCACGCCGCCGAATTCGCCCTGGGCGTGTCGGTCTTCGCACTCGAGCATGATGGTGGGGCGGTAGCGGTCGATCGCGTCGCGGCTGGCGTGGAAGACGGCTCCCTCGTGGCCCTCGACATCGCACTTGATGAAGTCGAGTCGGTCCATGTGGTGCTCGGCCATGAGATCGGTGAGCGTGATGGTGGGGACTTCGACGGTTGCGCCGACGTTGCCGTCACTGAAGCCGTTGATCGATGCGCCGTGCGATGAGCCGTCGGGGCGGAGGCTGAGCATGCCCGTGCCGGTGGTGTCGCTGATGGCGGCCCACTTCACACCCACGTTCGGCTTGGCTTCCATGAGCTGGCCCAATCGCTCGGCGAGATTCTTCTGCGGCTCGACGGCCACGATTCGCCCGGATTTGCCGGCGGCCTTGGCGAGCCAGTAGGTGTACGCCCCTTTGTGCGCGCCTAGGTCGATGATCCGGTCGCCGGGCTTTACCGTGTCCAGCACGAAGCGGACCTCTGCGGGGTCGAGCTTGCGTCGGTATTTCCAGGCGCGGGCGAGGAGGCGGAGGTGTTGGTTCATGGGAAGAGGATAGCGGATCAGTGGGGTG
>CAXBOF010000501.1:0-2436 GCA_963977205.1 uncultured Phycisphaera sp.
ATCGCCAAGGGACTCGACGTGGCAAACGTCCGTCTCGTCGGCGTGCTCTCGGCGGACACTGCCCTCAACCTGCCCGATTTCCGGGCCGGCGAGCGGACATTCCAGCTCGTCTCCCAGGTCGCCGGCCGCGCGGGGCGTGGCGCGTTCCCGGGCGAGGTGATTGTCCAGACCTTCGAGCCGGGCGCGCCCGCCATCCAGCTCGCAGCCGATCACGACTACCAGACATTTGCGCACGAAGAGCTCACACTCCGCAACTCGATCGGCCTGCCCCCCGCCTCGCGGATGGCGCGGATCGTCTGCCGGGACAAGGACCTCTCCAAGGCCAAAGCGGCCGCCAAAACGATCGCCGAGGCTGCGGGCGATCTGGTCGAAAGCAAACTCATCAGCCTCATGGGGCCGATGCCCTGCCCGATCGAGCGGATCGCCGATCATTTCCGCATCGCCATCGAGCTGACCGCACCCGATTCGGGCAAGCTCCAGACCGCGATGCAAACCCTCCGCAAGCGCGGTGTGCTGCTCAGCGACACCAAGACCGCTGTCGATGTCGACCCGCTGGCGCTGCTCTAGAGTGAACACATGGACGAACGCCGGGCAACGGTGATGGGTTTGGGATCCTTCGGCGGCGGGGCCGGCGCGGTGCGATACCTCGCCCAGCAGGGCTACGACGTCCTCGTCACCGACATGGCTCCCGCCGAGAAACTCGCGACGTCACTCAAAGCAATCGGGGATCTCATCGAGACCGGCTCGGTGACGCTGCGCCTGGGCGAGCACAACGTGAGCGACTTTACGACGTGCGACCTCGTCGTAGCCAACCCGGCGGTGAAGCTGCCCTGGCAGAACCGGTTCATCCAATCCGCGCAGGCCGCCGGCGTGCGCGTGACGACGGAGATCGGCCTCGTCGTCGATGCGTTGCCAAAGTCATGCACCCTCATCGGTGTCACAGGCTCTTCTGGCAAAAGCACGACTAGCGCGATGATCCACGCGGGTCTGCTGGCTGCGGGACAACGCGCGATCCTCGGCGGCAACATCGGCGGGAGCCTGCTGGAGCAGCAGATCCCGGACAAAGCCATCGTCGCCCTCGAACTCTCAAGCGCCATGCTCTGGTGGCTCGCCCAGCCGGGCTGCACCGAGCGCAAAGCCTTTCTCGACACCGCGATCATCACGAATCTGGCGCCAAACCACGTCGACTGGCACGGCTCGGCCGAGCACTACGCCGCCAGCAAGCTCGGCATCACGCACTTCCTCAAGGACACCGGCTCGCTTTTCATCGGTCAGGGCGTCGATCTCGACCACGGCCGTGCGCACAGAATCGAACTTGCCCCAACACTCCCGGAACTGGCCACCCCCGGCTCGCACAACCGCATCAACGCCTCGGCCGCCCTTGCCGCTTGCCAGGCAGTCGGCGCGGACCCAGATCGAGCCGCGACGGGCATCGGCGGCTTCAAAGGCCTGCCCCACCGCCTCGAACTCGTGCGCTCGCATAACGGCGTCCGGTGGTACAACGACAGCAAATCCACCACGCCCGAGGCCACACGGCTCGCGCTTCAAGCACTCAAACCCGCGCGCGTGCATCTCATCGTCGGCGGCAGCGACAAGGGTGTGGACCTCGCGCCGATCGCCGAGCTTGTGCGCCAAAGCGCGGCGCTCTACTGCATCGGGAAGACGGGCGAGACGATCGCAGAGATTGCGGGGATCGAAGCGGCAGGCACTCTTAGTGAAGCCGTGCGGCTTGCCGCGGAGAGTGCGAAAGAAGGCGAGGCCGTCGTCCTGAGCCCGGGCTGCGCTTCGTTCGATCAGTTCCGCAGCTTCGAGGACCGGGGGAACCAGTTCCGCGAGTTGGTACACTCACTGGCATGATTCCAGCGATCGCAGCGGCGGCCCTCATTTTCATCCAGCCCGAACCCGAGGCCGAGCGCACCGGCCGCATCGAACCCTTTGCGGGCATCGTCGTCGATTACGACGCCGGAGCCGTGGAGGTGTCGGGGTTTGTGCCCATCGATGCGCACCAGGAATCAACGCCCGATGTCATGATCGAGCTGATCGCCGAGGCCCACGGCGTGCGCGACTTTGAGGCGCTCATCGGGCTCAACGCCGAGGCGAGGCAGGTCCACGCGGCCCTGCTCCTGCTCGGGCTCGAACCGGGCTCGCCCGGCTATCTCGAAGCAGTGGGCCCCGACGAGCCGCTCAAACGCGTCGATCCGACCGGGCCTGAACTGCTCGTCCGGTTCCGCTATGAGAAAGACGGGAAGACAGTCATCGAAGACCCGGCGACCTGGGTGAAGAACAGCGAGACGGGCGAGCTTTTCAGCGCACTCAAGCCGCGGTTTTACTTCGGCGGCTCATCGATGCGTGAGTTCGCAGGCCAGGAGTGGTACATGGCCCGGGCCGAGGGCACGGTTGTCGGGCTCTGCACATTTGGCACCGAACGCGGCGGCA
>CAXBOF010000502.1:0-2434 GCA_963977205.1 uncultured Phycisphaera sp.
GCCCATCACAGCCGTCATCACCAGAAGCACCATGCCAAGCGGGATCATGCTCTGCCAGCCAAGGAACATCACCTGGTCGTACCGCAACCGCGGCACGGTCCAGCGGATGACCATCATAAAGGCGATCAGCAGCACGACCTTGGTGAAGAACACCACGACCTTGAGCACGCCGGCGATAATCGAGGTCTCCTCGATACCAAGGCCCGGGATCGCAGGCAAGTGGAAACCGCCCAGGAACAAGAGCGCGAAGAACGCGCAGCTCGTGATCATGTGCATGTACTCGGCCAGGAAGAAAAGCGCAAACCGCATCGACGAGTACTCGGTGTGGTACCCGCCGACCAGTTCCTGCTCTGCCTCGGCGTTATCAAACGGCGCACGGTTGGCCTCGGCCAAGATCGCCGTGAAGAACAAGAGAGCCGCCAGGGGCTGCGAGAACACGAGCCACCCGTGCTGGACCTGATGCTCGATGATGCCCATCGGCAAGACCGTGCCGCAGACCAGAAGCACGCACATGAGTGAGAGCCCAAGCGGGATCTCGTACGAGACCATCTGGGCACTGGCGCGGAGCGCACCCAGGAACGAGTACTTGTTGTTGGAGGCCCACCCGCCCAGGACGACGCCGTACACACCAAGCGAGGCGACCGCCAGCAGATACACAACGCCCACGTTGATGTTGGCACCAGCCAAGAGAATCCGCCCGCCGATGTCGCCCAAGAGCGGCACGGTCATGTCGGGCACATTGATGTACCCGCCCCAGGGAATGATCACAAAGCCGATCATCGCCGGGATCACGATCGTCGCAGGCGCCAGCGTAAAGAGCACGCGGTCGGCGCTCCTTGGCATGTAGTCCTCTTTGAGCAGGAACTTCAGCCCGTCGGCCAGCGGCTGGCCCAACCCGACCGCCCCCTTGAGGAAGCTCAGAAAGGGCAGCCCGAAGTCGAACCCGACCCGGTTTGGCCCCACCCGGTCCTGGATGTAGGAGCAGATCTTCCGCTCGAGGTAGATCAAGTACGCACACGTGATCAGGATCACGTGCACCATGATCACTATGAAGGGCACGCTCACGAAGAGCTGCGTCGCCGAGATGCCTGTGGGGAGGATGTCCATGGGCTCACACTGTAGATCGGTCAAACCGGGGGTGCCAACCACAACCAGTGGCACAGGCATCTTGCCTCCGCGTTAACTATCCCGTTCCCAATCCATCGTCATCGCCAACCCGAGCCTCTGCCCCAGCTTCCGCCACCGGCTGGCCCTCAGCTGAGCCACCCGCTCGCGCAGCAGACGAATCTCCGCCTCCTGCTCCCGGCTGAGCAGGGCCAGCGTCTCGAGATCCCGTTCTAAATTGGCGATCCGCTGGGAATCGGTCTCCCGGCTCATTCGGGCACCTCGCGGTAATCCATCGAGATCGGTTCATCGGCCTCTACCAAGCACTCAACCGTCGTCACCGAGACCGTCCGGGCCAACTCGCGGTCGAGCAGCACGCTGAGCTCGGGCCGATCCCCCCACCGGTGCGCATGAAACCGGTCCTGAGCCGCAACCGACAGCCCCTCCTCGACCGCCACTTCCTCTCGATTCCAGTCCACCACCACGATGCGTGGCTCGATGCCGTCCTCACCCTCGGCCAGATCCACCGCCACGAGCCGGAACGGTGCGAACCGCTCCACCTCGACCCCTTCGAATGCACCTACCACGCCCTCGATCCCCTCGCTGGCGATGAGCCTTGGGATAATGAGCCCCCGGCTGATCGGCTCTGCGGGCAGCTTGGGCATGGGCTCTGGGAATGAGTTGACCAGCGCGAGCGTCAGGCCCGTCTGGGCCGCTGCGATCCACGTCCCGCCGCCGTCGGGGTCAACAGGCCAGATCGCGCCGACGCCCTCGACCTCGCGCCATTCCGGCGGAAGCGCCCGGCTCCGGGTGCGCAATTCGTCCCTGTTCATGACAAGTCGGTACCCGGGCTTGTCCTCGCCCGTTTTGAGATTGATCACCGTCAGTGTGCACATGCTCGGTCCCTGCCGACCTAGGCCGGGTTGCTGGCGATCACGCCCTCGATGAACTCGCGGTGATTGGCGCACCTGGGGCACTTGTGTTGCCCGCCCAGCTTGCCCCGGCTGTCGAGCCACGCGTGGAACGCGCCCTCGCGCAGCACAGTGATCCTGGGCTCGGTCATCCCGACACCATCGCTGCGCTTGGTCGTGTAGTCGACGTTCTGCTCTTTGATCGATTCATCGACGAGATCGCGGAACTTTCGCGCCCGCTCCGGGTCCATCTCGGCCTCGACAGCGATCTCCAGAGCCGCCCGCGTCTGGCCCGAGGGATACACCGGGGCCGCGGTGAACTCGCCCACCCGCACGCCGAGCGTCTGGGCCGCCTTGGCGACAGCCGTCTCGATGTGCTCGACGATCAGGTTCTCGCCAAACGCGTTGATGAAGAGCCG
>CAXBOF010000503.1:0-2423 GCA_963977205.1 uncultured Phycisphaera sp.
CACCAAGACGGGCGAACTGGTCATGAAACCAACCAGACCCTTGTAAAACGGACGCTCCTTGTGGGCCTCGTAGTGGGTCGCAGCCAGATCCTGGCTGATCTGCATCAGCTTGCAGCCGACAACCTGAAGACCCTTGTCCTCAAATCGGCTCATGATCCGGCCCATCAGACCCCGCTGGACAGCGTCGGGCTTAAAGATAATGAGAGTGGTTTCCATCGCTCGTGCTCCTTCTTCGGTGTGGGGACAAGGATAGGCCGCACACCTCAGAAATCACGCCCGAGCCGGCTCATCCGCGGCGGCGTCGAATCAAAAACACCCCGGGAACCACTAAGCCCATGATGACTCCCGGCGATGGGACAAACAGAACCGAGTTGGGCCCACGCAGCCCGGATGTGCCATCGACAAAGACCTCGGCCGCCCCGGTATCGAAGTCGTATCGGTAGATGGAATTGGTGCCGTAGCTGGCGGCATAGAGCATGCCGTCCGGTCCGTAGGTCAGGTCATCTGCTGCGGTACCGGCTTGGAAGAGCTGGCCGAGATGATCGCCCGTGACCAGATCGAACATGTTGATCTGACCGTTGGTGAAATTCGAGACGAGGAGCGTCGAGCCATCGGGGCTGATTTCCATGCCCGCCGGCTGGGCGAGAATCGCGTCGTCAGAGAAATAACCCAGGTACGAGCCTTCGGAATCGAATCGGCGGATCGAGTGATCGCTGATGTCCGTGACCAGTATGTCGCCCGAATCGAGCCACAAAACTGTGTGAGCGGCGTTGATGACCCCCTCCTCCACGAGGTTGCGCCGATAATCGCCGGTACTCACGTCATAAACACCGATCGCGCCGTTCTGGGAACCGCTGACAATGAGCTCGTCGCCTCGGATGGTCAAAAATGTCTTGCCCAGAACAACGCCGTCATTTGGCACAACCTCGCCGAGAATATTGCCCTGCAGGTCCATTTTGACCACGCGGTGCGTGGTCCATGAACTGACATAGAGCAGGCCATCGGGTCCGATCGCGCCGTACTGCGGCGAGGCGAATTCCCGAGGCTCAAGCAGATCTCGAACGAACACACCCTGGAGGTCGTATTCCTTGATCCAGCCTGACGGTGGGCCTGCAAATACGAGCATCGATGTCGGTTCAGCGCTGGCAGTTTGGGTAAGCACAGCAAGGCAGATCGTTGCAAAAGTCCGGAACATAGCGGTCAATCCTAGTCATCGGCTCACGAGCTTGCCGATGGGAGTTTGACCGATTGGCAGCCATTTGGTTACAGCACAATCGTCTCTATTCTGAAATCAGCTGTTGCGACACCCGGACCCAATCGCTTCACGGCGCACCCATTAGGCCACCATCGCCCTGCACGCTTCCACACAAGCCCGGCAGGTTTCAGCACATTTCTGACAGTGGTCGTGATCGTGTTCGCCGCACTGCTCGGCACACCACTCGCAGATATCAGCGCAGAGCCTGCAGTACTCAGACTGAAACTTGCTCTCGCTCATGATGGCATGCGCACAAAGGGTGCAGATATTGATACATTCCCGGCAGCACTTTGGACAGTCATTATGCGATTGCTTGCCGAGCATCTCGGCGAGGCAGGTCTCGCAGTCCTGGGCACATTCCTGACAGGCTTCGATACAATTGAGGGTCTGAGTCGTCATTGCTTGCTCCTCCTGACTGGGTCCATTTCGCGGGCCTCGGTTGGCCTGACCTCTCAAGCATCGCTTTGCGACTTGAGCGTCCGGTGAATGGGCTATGAATCCATGTTCATTATCAAATGAGGGGAAGGCGGATACGCGGTCCTGAAAGCCGCTATCCTTCCCCCTCATCCCGGATTCACCGCTTTCAGACCCACCACGGAGGGTGGCATGGCCAAGAAATCGTCCACATCTCGCGCAACCGCCGAAACAATGGCAGCCAAACAGCGCGAGATCTCCGTCTCCGAGTTCTTTGCCAAGAACAGGCACCTTCTGGGGTTCGACAACCCCCGCAAGGCCCTCCTGACGACGATCAAGGAAGCGGTCGACAACGCCCTGGACGCGTGCGAGGAAGCAGGCATCCTGCCCGATATCGAGGTCAAGATCGAGGAACTCGAGGCCCCTCCCTCGCCCACGAAGCCGGGCCGCTACAAGGTCACGATCACGGACAATGGCCCAGGCATCGTCCGGCGCCAGGTAGAAAACATCTTCGGCAAGCTGCTCTACGGCTCCAAGTTCCACCGGCTCAAGATGTCCCGGGGTCAGCAGGGCATCGGGATCTCCGCGGCCGGCATGTACGGGCTCATGACCACCGGCAAGCCCATGGTCATCCACACCAAGCCCAACAAAAAGAAGCCGGCGCACCACATCGAGCTGGCGATGGACACCTCCAAGAACCAGCCCGAGGTAACCATCGACGTCGAGACCGACGACTTCCCCGAAACCAGTTCCG
>CAXBOF010000504.1:0-2423 GCA_963977205.1 uncultured Phycisphaera sp.
AGCTGCGTGACTTGGAGGAACGCGGTGTGCTTGCGCCAGAAGTCGGCGTCCTCGAGTGTCGGTGCGCGCAGAGCGAGTCTGGCCTCGAGCGCAGCGCCGACAAGCGAAGTCCATGTACTGGGAGATCCCGCCTCGATCACCGCCGGCTCCGATCAGCTTTCGCCGGCTGGCCGGGCGTCCAGCTCATCCATGAACTCGATGAGCGCCTGCGAGAACTTGTCAGGCCATTCCATCATCGGCGCGTGCCCGCACTCGTCGAGCCACAGGATTCTCGCGTTGGGAAGGCTTTCCATGAACTGACGGGCCGCCTCGGGTGGCGTGACAACGTCCTGCTTGCCCCAGACGAGCAGGGCCGGGCAGTTGATGTCCTTGACGCGTGCGCCCAGGTGATCGTGCCTGGCAGACCTGCTCAGGCGGACCATCGCTCGTGCACCGCCCCGGACCGAAAGGGCCGCGTGCGCCCGGTCGAGATCGGACTCGCGCACATGCACCTTGTCGTAGAACAGCTCTTCGAGCTTTTCGGACAGCCACTCCCGGCTGGGCCGGATCTGAGCGCCCTTGACCATCGTTTTTTCGATCAGCCCGCTCGAACCGGCAAGTACGAGCGAGTCGACGAGGTCGGCGTGATCGAGCGCGAGCCTGAGCGCGACGTGCCCGCCGAAGGAGTTGCCCACGATGGTCGCCGGCCCGTCGATGTTTTCGCGCAAAAACTTTGCGGTCAGCTCGGTGACGCCCGAGATCGAGCAGTCCTCGCCTCGCAGGCTGAGCAGCGGCATCTCAACGAGCACGCATCGACGTTTCTCAGAGAGCGCGATAGCCGCGTCTTCCCAGTGGTCATTGAGACCGACGAGCCCGTGCAGGAAGCAGAGCGTTTTGCCGGTGCCGAAGGCCTTGACGCGGGCCTCGATCGGCCGACCCGAGGGGCCGACGATTTCGATGACGCCCTCGGTTGGCGCAGTTGAGTCCGAAATTGAGGTCATGGGCAATGACACGTGGGGCTTGTTCTCCGTCCGCTAGGATAGCGCAAACATCGGCCAGATGAAGGAAACCTTAGAACCCTCTTCAGGCCCCAGCAGCCTGCCCGGCCGCCGGCTGTCGAATGTGCCCATCGTCCATCTCGACCACCCGGTCGGCCCTCCTGGCCACCTTGGGGTCGTGGGTCACCATGACGATCGTTCGTTCGGTCTTTCCTCGCATTGTTTCGAAAACATCCAAAAGCTCGGCTCCGGTCTTCTGATCGAGGTTTCCTGTCGGTTCATCGGCCAGAATCACGGGTGGGTCGTTGATGAGGGCCCTGGCAATCGCCACCCGCTGGCGCTCCCCGCCGGAGAGTTGGGCCGGCTTGTGCCCCAGGCGATGCGAGAGGCCCGCCTTGCCCAGAAGCTCCTTGGCTGATTCGCGGAGTCTGCCCGACTCACGCATGTACCCGAGCTTGCCAAGGCGGATCATCGCGCCCAGCAGCGTGTTCTCGATGACGGTCAATTCGGGAACGAGGTGGTAGAACTGAAAGACGAACCCGACGTGGTCCCGCCGGAACTGGTTGCGTTCGTTCGCCGAGAGGTCACCAAGGGCTTTGCCGTCGTAGGCGATGCGTCCACCTGTTTTGGCGTCGGGTCTATCGAGCCCGCCCAAGAGGTGCAGGAGAGTGCTCTTACCCGATCCAGAGGCGCCCAAGATCGCCAGCCACTCGCCCGAGGCGATGTCGAGCGAGACGCCGCGAAGGACGGGCACCTCGACCTTGCCGAGCTTGTAGGTCTTGTGCAGGTTGGTGACCTCGATGGCGCTCATTCGAACCTCAGCGCTTTGACAGGGTCCATGCGGGCGGCTCGCCAGGCCGGGATCAGCGCGCCCAGCCCGCAGCTCACAATGCCGGCGGCGACGATGATCAGGGCCTTGGTCACGCTGAAATCCTCGGGGATGCGCGCAAAGTAGTACACCTGCGGGTCCCAGATCATGATGCCCAGTGTTCTGCCGAGCCAGTCGTGGATCGCGTTGATGTTCGTGATGACGACATACGCGAGCATGCCGCCGCAGAGCGAGCCCACCACACCGATCGCCAGCCCGTAGCGGACCCACAGCCACGCCACGCCCGGCCCGCTCGCGCCCAGAGCGCGGAGGATGCCGATGTCCTTGGTGCGCTCGCTGATCATGCTCCAGAAGATCGCCAGGACGAGGAAGACGCTGGTCAGGCTGATGATGCCGAAGATGAAGAGCACCAGTGCTGTCTCTTTTTTGATCGCGCCGATGAGGGTGGCGTTGCGGTCCTGCCAGGTGAGAATGTCGACGGCTCCCAGCGGCGGCGCGTGCTCGCTCTGGGCCGCGAATCGGGCGTAGATCTCTTTGACGCGCTCCTGCAGTCTTTGCAGAGGGACGTGGTCGCCCGCGCCGCGCACAAGGACGGATGTCACTCTTGCGGGCGACAC
>CAXBOF010000505.1:0-2404 GCA_963977205.1 uncultured Phycisphaera sp.
TCTATTGGGAGCAGCCCATCACGATGACGCTCAAGGGCGAGTTTGATGGGTTCTACGACTTCCTGCTGGCTCTGGAGCAGATGCCCCGTATCACCCGCATCCCGAACATGGAAGTCCTCCGCTCGCGTGATCACGACGGCCACCTCGAGGCGACGTTCACGCTGAGCATCTACTTCGAAGGTGAGGAGCAGTCATCATGATGCCCACGGACATGCAGAACAGCCAATTCGCCGAGGATCTCGGCGAGGAAAAATCGATCTCGCCCACGTTCCGTCAGCTTCAGCTCGAAGCGAGCGGAGAAGGCGATATTCATACGGCTGGTGAGTCGAGCTCGTCATCTCGTCAGTACGTCATCGTGGCCTTTGTGGTCGCGGTGAGCGTGGGTCTTCTGTGGTTCATGCGCGGGCAGGGGCTCGGAGTGGACCTGGCAGAGGGCAAGGAAGTCCAGATCGAGTACGAGGTCGATGAGACGGCAGCAAGCAACGACATCGAGCGTCAGCACAAGGTGATGTTCAATCTGGAGCTCTCCGAGGACCCGGTGCAGGTGCCGGCCGACGAGCTGACGAAAAACCCGTTTGCGATGTCCGGCCTGACCGGCGAGGACGAAGAGCCTGTGGAACAGGTCGCCACCAAGCAGCCCGACAAGCCCAAGGGCCCGACGCCCGAGGAGCTGCGCGAGCAGCAGCTCGATCGACTGGCTGCGAGCCTGAAGCTCAACACGGTCCTGAAGGGTCGTGTGTCGCTGGCGCGGATCAACGGCAAGACGTACCGGATCGGCGATGCCGTGGAGTCCGAGTTCATCCTGCTGTCCATCGAGGATCGCTCGGTGACGCTGGGCGCTGACGGCATCACGTACATCATCGAGCTCGACGGCAACTGATCGCATGTAGGCGATCTCGGGTTGCTGGTTTCAGGTTTTGGGTAGGCGACGTTCGGCGGGTTTAGAGGAGTGAGCCAGTGTCCCACGGCAGCATCGACGACATTCTCGCCCGTATCGCACGACTAGAGCAGGGCAAGCCCGGCAGCACGGCTCCGGATGCGCCTGCGCCGGATTCAGAGGCCGAGCAGGAAGCCTCGGCTGAGCCTGCCGGCTTCCAAACCATCGAGCCCGACGGGGCGATCGATGCGGTGGACGATGACGAGAGCGAGATCCTGTCGTCCGATACGTTCCGCGATGAAGAGCGCGATGAGGCGGATGGTGTGTTCGAGCAAGAGCTTGAAGATGCAGACGAATCCGATCCGCTCTATGAGTCTGAAGTAGAGGCCGATACTGAGAATGAATCGGCGTCGGGCGCGGTGTTCGGTTCGATCACGCCTGACTTTGATTCAGAGACAGATTCACAGAGCGAGCCCCAGTCGGAGAGCGTGCCAGAGCCGGAGGGCCCAGGTTCAACTTCATCCGAGCCGAATCGGACTGAGCGTGAGATGCACGCGCCGGTGTTCAAGATCGGCAAGCAGGGTTTCGAGGAGATGAACCTGGCTCGTCCGATCACACGCAAGGGCACGGTTGAGCGCGCTGAGGCGTTTGGTGCGCCGGTCGAGCCTGAGTTCAACGAAGCCGATACGGTCGAGCCCGCCGCAGATGATGAGCCGAAATCATCGCGTGTTGCTGACGGCGTGGTGAGCGTTGGGACGGGATACGCGAGCGCAAAGGGCATGAGCGATCTGTTCGTGCCGGACAATAAAGTGCTCGGGCATGTGAACAAGAGCCTGGGCGATGTGCTGTCCGAGCGGGGCACTGCGAGCAAGGAGATGATCCTCGCGGCCGAGAAGGACATGACGCAGACGCCCGGCAAGTCGCTGGGTGAGATCCTGATCGAGCAGGGCGTGGACGAGGCGAGCGTGCAGTCAGCGGTCGCCGAGCACCAGGGGCTCGGGTTTGAGCGTGTCGATCTCGATAAGGGATTTGACGGCGGCTTTGACGGCAAGATGCTCCAGCGTCTTGGTGTGAATTACTGCAGCGAGAAGAAGGTTTTGCCGCTCCGCATGGAGGGCTCGCGCGTTGTGATCGCGGCGACGCGGCCCGACGCGGCGTTCGAGCTCGATGAGATCAAGCAGCGGCTGGGGTGCTCGACGCCCAAGCTCGTGCTGACGACCGCGATGGACATCAAGGCGGCGCTCGAAGTCGCTGGCGCTGGCGATCAGGAGAAGCACGACCAGGAGGTCGATCTCAACGACATCCTCGAAGATGTTGATGAGATGGATGTCGAGATCGAGAAGGCCTCCGAGCAGACGGTCGATCTTGAACAGCAGGCCGGCGAGAGCCCGGTGATCCGCTATGTGAACTACATCATCCAGACTGCGGTGCGCGAGGGGGCCAGTGATATTCACATCGAGCCCCAGGAGAAGAAGCTCAAGGTTCGGCTGCGTGTCGACGGCGTGCTCTTTGAGGCGATGAACCCGC
>CAXBOF010000506.1:0-2399 GCA_963977205.1 uncultured Phycisphaera sp.
AGCGGCGAGCGCGGTGCTGATGCCCAGCAGGGCGAGGCCCTTCCAGAGCGCGAAAGTGGCGAGGATGGTGATGGCGATCACGGCAAGGGCGACCGGCGCGGCTTGCCAAAGGGGCGGGAGATGGTCGTTTGTCATGAACGAGCCGACGAGTAGCGCGGCGGGGACGAGCACCCCCACTGCTGCGAAGCCGACGATGCTGAGGCGCGCGGGCCAGCGCCGGATGAGCGTTGAACCCGAGAGAGCCGCCCGTGCTGAGATGAGGGCGAGGGCTGGGTAGACGGGGAGTGTGTAGTGCGGGAGTTTGGTTGAGTAGATCTCGAAAAAGATCCACGTTGGCAGGAGCCAGGTGAGGAGAAAGAGTTCGGCCGGGCGGTGCATGGTTCGGGCTTTCCACCGGCTGCCTTTGGGGCCGAGCGTGATCGCTCGGCGGGCCCCCCACCACACGGCGAAGATCGCCAACGCTCCGGCGGGCCAGAACATGGCGGCGGCTGAAATGAAGTAGTAGCCCGGCGGGCCGGCGTGACCTTCCTTGGCGCTGGCGCCTCGGGCGATGACCTCGTCGTGCAGGATCGCGGTGTAGGTATCGAGGCCAACATGGTTGGCGACGGCGAGCACCCACGGCAGAACGACGGCGGCGATGACGATCAGCCCGAGCATCGGTTTGGCAGCGCGCCACGCCCACCATCTGCCCTGCACAACGCAGAACGTCAGCAGCGTAAGCAGCACGACCATTGGCGTGAGGCCCTTGGTGAGGACGCCCAGGCCCACGACGATCCAGAGCAGCGCCCAACGCCACCAGCCGACGGGTTTTAAAGCCTTTGCTCGGCGGAGGATGTTCCAGAGCAGCGCCATCGACCAGGTGGTCAGGCCGAGCAGGAGTTGATCGGAGCGGGCCTGGTGCGCATCGAAGACAACTGCGGTGCATGTGGCCAGCAGCACGCCGGCCAGGAGCGCAGCCCGGGGGTCGAACATGCGGCGTCCCATCCACCAGACCGCCAGGACAGCGGCGATGGCGCCGATGACGGAGGGGATACGGTACATCCAGATGGCGTCGCGGTGCGCGTTTGCGCCGGTGAAGATGTATGCAGATGCGGACTGGGCCCAGTAGATGAGTGGCGGTTTGTTGAGTCGGGGTTTGTCTTGAACCATGGGGACCGCGAGGCCGCCGGCGTGGAGGGCGGGGTCCTGCAATGTTTGCGGCAGGACTGCAGACTCGAGCATCTGGCGGCTAGCCTGTGCGAAGCGCGCCTCGTCACGATCGATGGGCGGCGTCGAGAAGAGACCCGGCAGATAGCATACGAAGCACGTTGCAACGAGCAAGAGTGCCTGCAGCCATGCAGCAGGAAGCACAGCACGCGATGAACTCACGGTCGGCTCCAACTCAGGACGAGACACACGGGGCGAAAGCCGCTGCCAATTGGTCGGGCTTGTCGGGTGGCTCTATGCATGAACGTGGTGATGATAAGCTCAGCAGTGAGCGGCCGAATCTGGATGTGAATGGGCGCGATCGTTCGATTGGGCGGACGCTTCTTGTCCGGGGGCTGTGTCTGCTGGCGGTCGCGGCGATCGTGCCGTTTGACGCATCGATCCGTGAGCCGGCAGAGCGTCTCTATGAGATGATGGGCGGGGATCTCAAGCGGGAGTTCAAGGCGTACTCCCAGTTCGGCGGGCTGACCTCGGTTGTGCTGGTCGGGCTGGTGATCTTGCTGCTGGATCGAGCCAAGTCATCGCGGCTGTGGGATCTGGCGCTCTCAATGGGGCTGGCATCACTGGTGACGATGGTGTTCAAGATTCTGATCGGGCGGACGAGACCCAGGTTCCACACGCCCGAGCACTTTCTGGGCTTCTGGGACTCGATGCCGACGTCACTGGATACAGAGCCGATTTATTCGTGGCAGATCTGGGCACAGTCGCCCAACGAGTTCTGGTCGATGCCATCGGGGCACACGTCGGCGGCGTTCGCGCTGGCGACGTTTCTGGCGATCACGTACCCGCGGATTCGATGGCTTGTGTTTGCCGTGGCGATCGTGGTGCCGATGTCTCGGCTGATGACTGGCGCTCACTGGGCTTCGGACGTGGTGGCCGGCGGGTGTGTGGGCGCGTGGGTATCTTCGGCGGTGACCGGGCGTGGGCTTGGTCGGCGTCTGGCGGGGCGGCTTGGGCTGATGCGAACGGGCGGAAGCTCGGGTGCGGGCCAGCCTGCGGGGGGCTAGTATTGCCCTCGCCAGTCACGGAGCGGTGGCCGAGCGGTTGAAGGCGCACGATTGGAATTCGTGTGGAGGTGCAAGCCTCTCGTGGGTTCGAATCCCACCCGCTCCGCTTATACCTAACAATATATATACTACAGGTCGCACACTTCCGCAGAAGTGTGCGTTTTTGCGGTGATTATCGAACTTTCA
>CAXBOF010000507.1:0-2399 GCA_963977205.1 uncultured Phycisphaera sp.
GGCTCCTGCGCCGGTACGCGGAAGTCCTCGGGCTCAACCCGGATTACTCGATCTACGACACCTCGGATCAGCTCTCACTCGTCAAGCGATTGATCGGTGAGTTGGATCTCTCGACGAGCAACTTCCCGCCGCGGCAGGTGCTGAGCGTCATCAGCAATTCCAAGAATCAGCTCGTCGATGCGGAGATGTTCGCGGCCTCGGCGATGGACTTTTCAACACGCAACATCGCCAAGATTTTCACGGCTTATCAGCGGGGCCTTAAGAAAGCCGGCGCGGTAGACTTCGATGATCTCCTGCTGCTGACCGCCAAGCTCCTGCGCGAGCACGCCCAGGTGCGGCGTGAGTGTCAGGATCGCTGGCAGTGGATGATGATCGACGAGTATCAGGACACGAACCGGGCGCAGTTCGAGATCGCATCGCTGCTAGCGGGCACGCCCGAAGAGCGCGGCGCCAAGCCGAACATCTTTGTCGTGGGCGATCCGGACCAGGCGATCTACGGGTGGCGCGGCGCAGACATCTCCAACATCCTCGATTTCGAGGAGCGCTTCCAGGGCGCCAGGGTCATCGCCCTGGGCGAGAATTTCCGCTCGACCGCGCCGATCCTGAGCGCCGCCGACACACTGATCCGCAACAACCGGCAGCGCAAGCACAAGGACCTCTTCACGAAGCGCCCGGGCGGCGAGCGGGTGACCGTGACTCTCACCCGTGACGAACGCCACGAGGCGGAGATCCTGACCGACTGGATGCGTGATCTGATCCAGGCCAGCGCCGACGGCGACAGGCCGATGACGTGGAACGACTGCGCAGTGTTCTACCGCACCAACGCGCTCTCACGCGTCGTCGAGGACCAGCTCCGCCGGGCGCAGGTGCCCTACGTCGTCGTGCGAGGCACGGCGTTCTACCAGCGTGAAGAGATCAAGACTGCGCTTGCGTACCTCCGCGTTGTGGCCAACTCGGACGACGACGTGTCGCTTCTGCGCGTGATCAATACGCCCACACGCGGCATCGGCAAGGCGGCGCTCGGGCTGCTGCAGACCTTCGCGGCCAGCCACGGGCTCTCGCTCTTTGCGGCTCTTCGCCGGGCTGATGAGATCTCGGCGCTCTCGCCCCGCGCCCGTAACTCTGTGCGCGAGTTTGTTTCGACGGTCGACCATTGGAACGGCGCGGGCAGCTTTATGGGCGCCAGTCTCCCCGGATCGCTGCGTGATCTGGCCGAGCGCGTGATCACTGAGTCGGGGCTGGAGTCGCATTACAAGGCCCAAGCGGCTAAGAACGAGGCGGAAGAGGATCGGCTCGATAACCTGGCCGAGCTTGTGTCGTCGGCGGCGGAGTTCGAGGAGAACTACGACCCCGCCGACGATCCGATGCAGTTCGACGCGGCCGTCGCGGGTGTGGGCACGGATGAGCCGCACATGCTGGCGCTCCTGCGTGCGTATCTCGAATCGGTCGCGCTGGTCGCCGACGCGGACGCGGTCGACTCGGAGACGGGCGCGGTCACGCTCATGACGCTGCACGCGGCCAAGGGGCTGGAGTTCCCGATCGTCGGCATGGTTGGGCTGGAAGAGAACATACTCCCCCACTCGCGGGCGCATACTTCTGATCAGGAGCTCGAGGAAGAACGCCGGCTCTGCTTCGTGGGCATCACCCGCGCCATGGAGCACCTGCACATGACCGCGGCCAAGTACCGCACGGTCCGCGGTATCTCGGAGCGCACCATCGCCAGCCGATTCCTCGAAGAACTCGGCAGCGAACACGTGCACATGACAGATCGCTCCGACTCGCTCGGCGGTTACGGCTCGTCGGCCGGGACAGGCGAGAGCTGGGAAGACAGCGCCAACCAGTTTCCCCAAACACGTTCCATCTCGAGCTCGGCTCGTCAGTCCCAGCGCGCCGACGAGGGCAGCCAGATGGCGGCCGGTTTGCGCGAGGGCGCGATGGTGCGCCACCCGCGTTTCGGTGCGGGCAAGGTCATGAGCGTGATGGGCGGTTCCAACGCCCGCGCCAAGATCGATTTCCGCACCGTGGGCGTCAAAACGCTCGTGCTGGAATACGCGAGACTCGAGCCGTTGGATTAGTAAGAACCCTGCCGGGTGCCACGGCTTGTCCGCCTTAGGCAAGCCGTGCGATGTGTGAGCGAGTGGGCTCAGAGCACGGGTTGCCCTTCGGGACAACCCGTGGCACCCGGATCATTTGATCATTGCAGCCTGAACAGCATCAACAAACGCACGCTGAGCATCTTCGGATTGCATCAGAAAGAGCGAAGGCTCGATGAGTTCGAACTCTGAGATCAGGCGTGAGCCGACATCCGAGAGCATCGTGTCGAGACGCGCGTACATGACCGGCTCTGGGAGCCGTCCGAGCAGTCGCTGCATCATGTCGGATTCCTCGACCGACACGGG
>CAXBOF010000508.1:0-2396 GCA_963977205.1 uncultured Phycisphaera sp.
CACTTGCCCTTGGATTTCTTCTTGTCCGGGGCCTGCGTCAACGCCGAACCCGCCACGCTCTTTTGCGTCTTGGTCGACTTCGGATTGCTCAGCATCTTCGATGCCTTGCTTGCCACACTCTTCGATGTTTTCTCGTTGCGTGCCATTTGATGCTCCTTGTGCTTATGGCTAAACCTGCTCGGCGTTGTGCCAATTAATTATAGGGATGTGATAGGATTATGGCCACTGGTATTGTCAGCATACTTTGTTGTTATCACATTCTTTATGTCGTTTGCTGTCTATAGCGTGTTTGGGCGCAATGGCATCCATAGCTCAAGGCGCTCCAACACCTGAGCACATCGATCTGCATACCGATTTCTTCCCCGAGCAAGCCGAATCCCGCCCCCGCAGGGGCGGGATTCACGAGCACCGATCAGTGCTCGCTCGGCAGATAGAGCGCCCAGTGCTCACCGTCGAAGCCAGCCCATATCTCGATGTGGTCCAGCGGGAAGTCGGTGTACGGGATCGCCTGGATGATCGCGGCCGGCTCGCCCGAGTCGGCCTGGCAGATCAGCGATGCACGGCTGTCGGCATCTACCCACAGCTTCCAGAACTGAAGCGATTGGAGCCGTGGGTCCGCCTCCTGGGCCCTTTGCATCTTGCTGGTGCCGAAGTACGACGCGATCGCGTCGATGAGCCAGTAGGCCCCGGCCCGCTCGGCTAGGTGCTTCACGCCCGGCGTGTAGATCACCCGGCGGTTGAAGCCGTGGCGGTAGCGTTCGAGATCCCCGGTGAATTGCCTCAACTCGTCGTGGGTGAGTGGTGATTGATCGTGCGGCATGGTCTGTTTCCTTTCGTGGTTGGTTGACCGATGCCACGACTAGGGCGATCGCGTGAGCCGGACCGTCCAGGGGTTGGTGCGGGCAGGAGACAAGCGCAGCGCAGGCGACAACTCGGCCCCTTGACGGGACGGCGTCGATCGACACGCTGGCATCAGAAGGTCAGGCGAACACGAAAGAAGACCGGACCCGCGCGAGGCCCCTACCCGATCGCCTCAGTGAGCTGAGAATCGTTATCCGATCGAGCGTTATTCACACAGGATGAGACGGAATGCATCACGAAGATGCTCTCCGCGGCCGAGCAGTAGGAGTCCACATCCATCGCGTGCGGTATCAGCGGAAAGATGCACCGAACGAGCTGTAGCTGATATACTGACGCTCGAAAGGGGCTCATAGATGGCCGGAAAACCGAAGAACCACGGTAAAAAATGGACCGCTACCCAAGAGAAGCAACTCACACAGATGGCAAAGCAGGATAAGCCGACAACAACGATCGCGGGCAAGCTGGGACGTACCCAGGTCGCGATCGCATCGAAGGCGAACGAGCTCGGCCTGTCGCTCAAATCGCCGAACTAAAGCAAGAGCTGCTCGCGACGGTCCATCCGCTCGGCGGACACAAAATGCGCATTCAAATCAATGCTGCTCGGGGTCTCGCAGCAGCGTCACCCCCGCTGCTCTCGCGGCCCGGGCCATCGGCCTGTCGGTGGTCAGGAGCGGCCTGGCCGTCTCGATTGCCAGATCGAGATATACCGCGTCGTAGGAGCTGAGCGTGTGCAGCTGGGCGAGCCTGACGAGCTCGGGCAGCGTGGCGTGGGTCGGCTTAGTGGATACACCAAGACCTCCCAAGGCGGCCATGATCTCCTGGAGCCTGCTTTCGTCAAAGCCCCCCCGCCGCTGCTTCACCACGAGGCTGTTGGTGAGTTCGAGCGTCCAGAGAGCCGGAGCGGTGAGCTGGTGCTCAAGCAAGACCGGGCGGAGAACCGCTTGCAGCCCGTCCTCGTCGAAGGCCCAGGCGAGGGTCGCACTGGCGTCGATGACAATCTCTGTGGTCATCGGCGGCCGTGCTCGATGTCAGCGCGGTTCTGCTCGGCGCTCTGGCTGGGCAGATCGGCGGTGAGCCGCTCGATGTTCTCCATCGCCTCGGCCTTGCAACTGGAGTCCCGCTCATGCGAGACAGGCCCGATCTCGAACATGTCCTCGCCGCGGTTGGTGACGATGAACCGCTTGCCCGCTTCCTTGGCGAGCCGGCCGAACTCCGAGAGCCGGGCCTTGTAGTCGTAGATGGGTATGCGTTCCATGCTGTAATCCTGTACGTTGCTTTCGGTATACAATACCGGTTGACCGGTCAACTTGTTCCAGTATCGCACAAAATCGACCCTAGAGCAAGCAAAAACGGGGGCCCACCGGAAAGCGGACCCCCGCAAAGGGGATGATCGGACTACGAGGCCCGGTCATCTGGAGTGGCCCGATCCGCGGCCCGCAGCTCGGCGATCGCGTCGTAGGCCTTCTGGGCCAGACGGGCGACTTGGAGCGGTTCGGTACCGCTGAAGGAGTGCGAGTCCTTGTAGGCGTCCCCGC
>CAXBOF010000509.1:0-2380 GCA_963977205.1 uncultured Phycisphaera sp.
GCAATGACAGCGGCCCCGGTCCAGTAGATGATGTCAAAGCCGACACCAAAGAGCACGAACCCGACGGTTTCCTGTCCGTTGATGAGGATGGTGTCGATCCCGAGGCCGTGGGCGACGGGCAGGATGATGCCGCTGGCGACCTTGATGCCGACCTCGTCGAGGGCGAGTGCTGCTGCGGCGAAAAGCTGCCCGGAGATTTTGAGACGCGGGCTGATATGCGCGACATCGTCGAAGAGGCCCACGAACATGATCACGGTCATGCCGAGCATGATCGAGAAGGGGACGATTTTGTTGGCCATGCGGAGCGGGTGCTCGGTCGGGTGGTACTCGATGAGCCCGGGGATCTGCGTGGCGACGACGGCGAAGATCATCGCGGCCATGAGGCCGAGGAAGACGGCCACGCCTCCGAGATAAGCGGTGGGGTTTTTGTGGACCTTGCGCGGGTCGGTCGGGATGTCGACGATTTTGTTGGCCACCGCGAGTCGGCGCATGATCGGGGTGGTCAGGAGCGTGACGAGAAACGCGACCGCGAAGACGCCGACGTAGCCCTGAAAGATGCCGGTGCGCGAGGCTTCGATAGCGACCTCGGCCGCGGCGGTCGTCTCGGGCTCGCCCAAAGGCGGGGCGAGGTTCATCCAGTCCTGTGGCTGAAGGAACATCATCATGAGACTCTTTCGCCCTCTTGGATCACCCGCGCCAGGTCCCGGATCGTAGTGTCGAGCGCCACACGCGCCTCGAATCCGACCGCATCGCGGAGGCGTGTCAGATCGGGCCGACGCCGGCGCAGATCCTCGAAGCCCGCCGGGTACGCCTCAGAGTAGGGCACGTGCTCGATCGTCGATTTGGAGCCGAGTGTCTGGATGACCGCCTTTGCCAGTTCGTTGATCGTGATCGGGTGGTCTGAACCAACATTGAACACACGGCCGAAGCAGTTGCCGCTGGCAAGCAGTTCGGGCAGCACGCCGACGACATCCCGCACGTCACAGAAGCAGCGCGACTGCGTGCCCTCGCCGAAGACTTTGAGCGGTTTGCCCTCGAGGGCGGCCTCGACAAAGCGCGGCAGCACCATGCCGTAGGTCCCGATCTGTCGCGGTCCGACGGTGTTGAAGAACCGGGCGATGACGACGGGCAGCTTCGACTGGCGGTGGTATGCGAGCGCGAGGTGCTCGTCGAGCGCTTTGCTGGCGGCGTAGGACCAGCGGGTGACGGTGGTGGGGCCGTAGACGACGTCGTCTTCTTCGCTGAAGACTTCGCCGACGCCCTTGCCGTAGACCTCGGAGCTGGACGCGATGAGCACGCGGCTTGCGGCTATGTTTGGCCCGGAAGTGAGCGAGGCCTTGATCAACTCGGCGGTGAGTGTGACGTTGGTCTCGATCGCCTCGGCGGGCTTGTCCATGACGAGCTGCACACCGACGGCGGCGGCGAGGTGGTAGATCTCGTCGAACGCGCCGAGATCGCCGTTCTCACCGATGGACTCGATGAGATCCCCGAGATCGCTCTCGATGAACGTGAGACCTTCGTGCGACTCGGGCAGGTTTGAGCGCCGGCCGGTGGAGAGATTGTCCACGACGACGACCTGTCGCCCCTGGGCCAAAAGCCGGTCGGTCAGGTGCGAGCCGATAAAGCCGGCGCCCCCGGTGACCAGGGTTCGCAGCGAAGCCCGGTTTGTCGCGCCGGTGGTGGTCATCGTTGTCGCTTTGCTCAGGCCTTGGCTGCCTTGCGGCCGCGCTGCTGGTACTCGTGCG
Source organism: uncultured Phycisphaera sp. (assembly GCA_963977205.1). Classification (GTDB taxonomy): domain Bacteria; phylum Planctomycetota; class Phycisphaerae; order Phycisphaerales; family UBA1924. The sequence goes on from CAXBOF010000509.1 coordinate 1,746, forward strand.
AGGCGCGGATATTCTTGCGGAAGTAGCCGCCGGCGGACGAGCGGACGGCGTTGATCATGACGCCCAGGAACTCGGCCCGCGTGTCGGACAGGTCGTTCTTGAGGCGTGCGATCGTGCCACGCTTTTCGGTCATAGCCCGGGCCACGAGCACGGTGGCGCCGCAGCGGTTGGCCAGCGCGACAGCGTCGCCGGCCACGATGGCCGGGGCGGTGTCGATGATCACCATGTCGTAGCGGGCCTCGAGCCGGGTGAGCAGCTCGCCCATCGGGTCCGTGACGATCCGCTCGAACATGCGGTGCTCGGCCGAGCCGACGGTGAGCACGTCGAGGTTCGGGTTGTCCGTCGTGCAGACGGCCTCTTCGATCGACGAAACGCCGGCAAGGACGTCCACGAGCCCGGGGTTGGCCTCGAGGTTGAACAGGCCGTGAATCCGCGGCCTGCGGAGGTTCGCGTCGATGAGCAGTGTCTTGATGTCGGCCCGTGCGCACGCCTCGGAGAGGTTGGTGACGAATGTGGTCGCGCCGGACTGAGGCGTGGCAGGGACAACCAGGAGCGAGCGGTGCCCGGCTTCCTGCATGCGTTTGATGATCGAGACGCGGAGCTGGCGGATGCTCTCTGCCATGACGCCTGTCGGG
>CAXBOF010000510.1:0-2345 GCA_963977205.1 uncultured Phycisphaera sp.
CGACGCCATCGATATCGACGACGTCGAATCCGAAGTGCGAGACGGGCGCAGCGAACGAGAGATCGATCGTGCCAGCGGGTCGTGAGCCCTCGTCGTTTGGCGCATCCAGGATGCCGTCGTTGTTGTTGTCGCGGTTGTTCTGCGCGATGATCAGGGCGGTCCCGATCGCGACGGCATCGTTGGACACCGCCAGATTCCCTCCCGACCAGGGCGGGCCCTGGAGGTCCGGGTCGGCCGTCGAGCCGAGGAACTGCGTATCGAAGCCGGCGATGATGTCGAACGCACGATTCGGGTTGGTCCCGGTGATCGTGAGCGCCGGCTCGTACTGATTGGTGATGATTTCGCCGTTAACGAGTGTGTTGAAGTCGTACACCTGCGCCGAAACAGGCAGGGCGATGCAGACCACACCGGCGGCGCCGATGACGCGAAGCGGACAATCCATTGTGCTACCCCCAAGGGGACTGAGGATCCCCGAGATGTCTATCCCTATGAGAGCAAACATAACCCGGAGTGGACGTAATGCCACGAATCAGCGCACGGATCGCACACAACGATTCAGAATGCTCTTGAATGTGAGTTCTGGCCCGCTGGGCTGAGGCCGCAGGGCATTGCTTAGATCGTAAGCGGGATGTCCTTGGTCAGGTTCACCGGCCCATCATCCGTCACGAGGATGTCGTCCTCGAGACGCACGCCCCCGATGCCGATCCAGCGGTCGACCTCGTCCCAGTTCACGTCATTGGCGAACCTTTCCCGGCGTTTAGGGTCGCTCAAAAGTGGTTCGATGAAGTACAAACCCGGCTCGACGGTCGTGAAGTAACCGCTTTCTAGCGGCAGATCCATGCGGAGATTGGCCAGACCGAAGCGGTCCGAGCGTTCGCGGCCGGGCAGGTAGCCGCTGGCATCGCGGACACCCAGGCCCAGAAGGTGGCCCAGGCCGTGGGGGAAGAAGAGGGCGTGCACGTCGCGTTCGACGAGGCCCTGGGGATCGCCCTTGAGGATGCCCAGCGAGACGAGGCCCTTAGTCATCATGAGTGCGCATTCGAGGTGGAGCTGACGCCATTCCTTGCCCGGGATGCACTGTGAGGTGCCGAATTCCAGGGCTTCCTTGACGATACCGTGGAGCTCGGTGTGCTGGGTGGTTGGCGTACCGACCACGAATGTGCGCGAGACGTCGGCGGTGTAGCCCTCGACCTGGCAGCCGGCGTCGATGAGGACGAATTCGTTCTGCTGGACCTTGCGCGCACTCGGCGAGAAGTGCAGGACCGCGGCATTCGTCCCGCCGCCGACGATGTTGTGGTAACCCATTCTCTCGCCGCCATGACGGAAGCACTCGGCTTGCAGCTCGATCTCGATCTCGCGCTCGGTGACGCCTACCTGCGCAAACTCCCGCGCCCGTGCGAAGCCCTTGGCGGTTGCATCGCAGGCGCGCTTGAGGATCTCGACCTCGCACTGGTCTTTCGGTCGGCGGGCGTGGAGCAGACGCTCGGCGTAGGCCTCGTCTGCGGTGCGATCGGTGCGCACACCTGCCAGCGGCCCACCCCCGGTCCCGAGCACGCACTTGGCCCGGTCCTGACGCGCCTCGAGCCAAGCATCAAGCCCCGAGATCGGCTCCCCCCCGCGTTCGGTCACGCCCTCCCAGACGCGGTCGTCCTCGGTCAGATCGGGCGTGAAGTCGCGCCACCCCTCGCGGGCGTCGTAGGCGAGCACCGCGCCAGCGGTCCGATGGCCGGTCAGCCAGTAATGATCCGGGTGCGGCTCGAAGTGGTGAAGCTGATCCATGCCGCCCGGCACGGGGATCGGTGAGCCCGAGCCGACGAGCACGATGTGCTCAGTCAGCCAGGCCTTTGCTGCTCGGTCGCGACGCGCGTTGATGTGTTCGCTCATGCCGAATGCTATCGGCGGCCCGGCGCGTGTCGAGACCGGCTCTATTTCGCTCTGAGATTGGCCCTGTGTTTGGGGTTGCGATCGGGCTTAATCGTAGTGCAGGATCAGGTAATAGCGGTTGTCGCCGGTCATCTGGAAGACGCCGCTCTCGAGGTCACCATCATCGAAGATCTCGTCGATCTCGGACATGTACTCCTCGTCGCGGGTCTCGCCCGTGCCGTCGAAATGGACACCGATGCCGTAGCCCACGTCCGTCTCTTCGGTGTCCCACTGCCCGCCGATGGGCGTACGTCCGAGCCAGTCCCGGGGATCGATGAGATCCTCGAACCCGTCGGGCAGCTCGCCCGTGGTGGTGTCGGCGGGAAACTCGTTGTTGCGGACCTTGTAGATCTGCACCGCGTCGGCGAAATCCTTCATGTTTGTAATGAAGGTCGTCTGGCGTGTCGGCTCGGTCGCGTTGG
>CAXBOF010000511.1:0-2343 GCA_963977205.1 uncultured Phycisphaera sp.
CGAGCGCGCAGGCGCACGTCGACTTCCTGCGCAGTGTGCACGACGAGCCGTGGGGTGATCAGTTCGTTGATCTTCAACCCATCGCCGGCGTGGATGGCTCGGCGGGCGCTTTGGGCTTGGGCTCGGAAACGGATGACTCTTGCTCAGGCTGGGTTTGCTCAGACTGGGCCTGCTCGGGCTGGGTCGGTTCAGACTCAGCGCCTTCGACCGTTCCGTTCTGCTGTGGCATGTCGTGCTCAGCCATGGATTCCCGTCCCTTTCGCCTTGAATTGGCGCCTCGTAAAGGCCCCGTTGCAACGTGCTGACCTTGGCTCGACGGGCATCAGCCCTGGAGCACACCGATCAGCTTGAAGAACGCGCCGAAGCCGTAGTCGATTACGAAGATCAGCATCGCCAGCAGGAAGGAGGCGATGACGACCACCATCGTGGAGCCCTGCACCTCTTTGCGGGTCGACCAGTTGACCTTCTTCATCTCGCCATCGGTCGCGATGAGGAAGTCCACGGTGCGGCGCTGCATCGCCACGAACAGGTAGATCAGCACCGCTCCAATGAAGATGATCACGCCCGCAACGGACGCCTGAACATAGATCACATCGAACGCCGAGATGCCCACCGCCGAGACGACCTCGGCCCCGAAGGGGGCGGCCTGGCCGACGATGTCCTCGTTGACGACGTGGCGCGTGCTCTGGATGATCACGCCCTCGTTCATGCGGATGTTCGAGATGATCGCCGTGCCCGTCCGGGCATCGCCCGTCAGGAAGCTGTCGACCGTGGCGGTCCCGATGAGCTCGTCCTCGGAATCAAGGGTCGGGCCGGGCCGATAGAGATCGACCTGGACGCCCTCTGCAAGTGTGCCGTCGACCGCAGCCAGATTGAGTGTGTACGTGGGCTTGGGCGGCACATAGGTGGAAGCCTGGTTCCAGGCCCACATCGCCCCCGAGAGCACCAGCGCCCCGGCGAAAATCGCCGTCAGCACCCGTACCCAATACCCCTGTCCCGGCTTGTAAACACCGACGCTCATGTGTGCCCGTTTCGTTTCCCGGGGCTTTTTGCCCCAACACGCCAGAGAGGAATCGAACCCCTAACCTGCGGATTTGGAATCCGCTGCTCTACCTAATTGAGCTACTGGCGTATCCAATGGGCCGCTTTCGCTGATTGCCAGAGGACCAGATCGTGATCGTCTGGAGCTTTGGCCGTCGGCTCATTGGCCTTGTGATTACTTCCGCTTGATCTTGTGCGTCGTGTGCTTGCGGAGACGGGGGGAGTACTTGCGGATCCCCTCCTTGAGCTTCTCCGGCAGACCACCCTTGACGTTCACCGATGTCCGGTAGTTCAGGTCGTCGCACTCGGTGCACTGAAGCCACACGTACTCGCGCGCAGCTGATTTCTTCTTGGCCATCGGGGCACCCCGTTGTAACTACGCGTCGCAGCCGGCGGACCCACCGCCCAACCTGACCACGTTCTTTGAAAGCCGGTCCGCCCGCTTTCACGAGCGGACCGGAGAGAATCAATCAGACGCGAAACCGAGGATTACTCGATGATCGCGGTGACGGTGCCCGAACCGATGGTCCGGCCACCCTCACGAACGGCGAAGCGGAGACCCGGCTCCATCGCCACGGGCTTGTCGCCCAGATCGACCTCGACCTCGATGTTGTCGCCCGGCATGCACATCTCGGCGCCGCCGAGAAGCTTGATCGAGCCCGTCACGTCGGTCGTGCGGAAGTAGAACTGCGGGCGGTAGTTCGAGAAGAACGGCGTGTGACGGCCGCCCTCGTCCTTGGTCAGAACGTAGACCTGGCCCTTGAACTTGGTGTGAGGCTTGATCGAACCCGGCTTACAGATGACCTGACCGCGCTGGATCTGGTCCTTCTCGATGCCGCGGAGCAGGATGCCAACGTTGTCGCCGGCCATGCCCTGATCGAGCGTCTTGTTGAACATCTCGACGCCCGTGACGGTCGACTTGACGTTGGGAGCCAGACCGACGATCTCGGCCTCGTCGCCAACCTTGACGATGCCACGCTCAATACGACCCGTAGCAACCGTGCCACGACCCTTGATCGAGAACACGTCCTCGACGGCGACGAGGTAAGGCTTGTCGGCCTCACGCGTCGGCTCGGGGATGTAGCTGTCAAGCGCGTCGAACAATTCGTCCAGCGGCTTGCAGATCGTGTCGTCGGTCGGGTTCTCCAGAGCGGCCTTGGATTGACCCCGAACGATCGGGGTGTCGTCGCCCGGGAACTCGTACTTGTCGAGCAGCTCGCGGATTTCCATCTCGACGAGGTCGGCAAGCTCCGGATCGTCGACGAGATCGACCTTGTTCATGAACACGACGATGTAGGGCAC
>CAXBOF010000512.1:0-2339 GCA_963977205.1 uncultured Phycisphaera sp.
ACCGGCATCGTCGCACTGGCGATCCCAATCTCCGTCATCGGTACCTTCCTCATCCTGCTCGCTTTCGGCCGCACGCTCAATGTCATCTCGCTGGCGGGTATCGCCTTTGCCGTGGGCATGGTCGTCGACAACGCGATCGTCGTGCTCGAGAACATTTTCCGTCGGTACCAGGGCGGGCTGTCACCCATGAAAGCCGCCTACGAGGGCGGCCGCGAGGTCTGGGGAGCCGTGCTCGCCTCGACGCTCACGACCGCGGCCGTGTTCATTCCGGTGCTCACGATCCAGGAAGAAGCGGGCCAGCTCTTCCGCGATATCTCGATAGCCATCGTCGCCTCGGTGGCGCTCTCGCTGATTGTCTCGATGACCGTCATCCCCGCCGCCTGCTCGCGGTGGCTCCGCCCGAAACCCAAGAAGCCCGGCAAGTTCCGCCACGCCTTCGAGCATCTCTTTGGTTTGAGTGACCTCTTCACCAAGGTCAACGCAACCGGTGCCAATCTCGTCCGCACACTCAACCGGGGCGTCATGGGCTGGACACTCCGCCCGGCGATCATCATCGTCATGACCGTGGCAAGCCTCGTTGCAGCGACGCTGCTCATCCCGCCGATGGACTACCTCCCGGCGGGCAACCGCAACCTTGTCTTCGGCGGCCTGCTCATTCCACCCGGTCTGAGTGTCGAAGAGAAAATTGACTTCGCCGAACGCATCGAAGCCAACGTCAAGCCCTACCTCAAAGGCGTCAGCGATCCGTCCACACTCCCGCCGATCCCCGTGGCCATGGGCGAAGACAGCTTCGATTTCGAGCCCGTTGAGATCGAGAACTTCTTCATCGGCGCATTCGGTGACATGATGTTCACCGGCGGCACAAGCGTCGACGATCAGGTCGTCGTCCCCATCGGACAGCTTCTTACCAACTCGATGAACGGGCTGCCCGATACCTACGGCGGCGCGAGCCAGGCCTCCATCTTCGGCCGAGGCGTCGGCGGCGGCAACACCGTCGACATCGAGATCATGGGCCCAGACCTCGAACGCGTCGTCCAAGCCGCCGAGATGGTCTTCGGCATCGCTGTCAGCAACCCCGATTTCGGCTTCGGCCGCGTCCGCGCCGAGCCTTCCAACTACAACATCGGGCAGCCCGAGTACAAAATCGAACTCACCCGCGAGGCCCGCGAGCTCGGCCTGCGACCGCTCGACGTCGGCATCGCCGTGCGAGGCCTCTTCGATGGCGCATTCGTCGATGATTACATCCTCAACGGTGAAGCCGTCGACATGGTCGTCCTCCCCTCCGGCGGTCAGCTCGAATATCTTGAGCAGATGGCGACCATCCCCGTCGCCACCCCCGCAGGCCCCGTCGTCCCGCTCGACACGCTCGTCACCGCCAGGGGCGGCCTGGCGCCCCAGTCGATCATGCGCATCCAAGAACTCGCGGCCATCCGCCTGCTCATCACGCCCCCGCCGGGCCGAGCTGTACAGGACGTCATGGAGCAGATCGAAACAGAATTCCTGACTCCAGCACGCGAAGCCGGCCTCATCGACCGCACCATGCGCGTCCGCCTCGAAGGCACCGCAGCCAAACTCGACGAAGTCCAGACCGCGCTCTTCGGCAAAGGTGACGGCTCGGCCAGTTTCTCAGCCGCATCGTCGGCCGCACACTACATCGCCTACGGCCTCATCGCCCTTGGCTTCCTCACCGCCGCGTTCGGTTTCGTCCGCTCAATCCGCTCCGGCAAGGCCGCCTTCGGCTACGGCGGCGTCGGCGCACTGGTCATCCTCGGCAGTATCGGCTTTCTCATCTTCGGCGTCGCCGAGATGCCCCAGCTCATGATGGCCAAGTTTGTCTGGTCGCTCGTCGTCGTCTACCTGCTCATGTGCGCCCTCTTCGAGAGCTTCGTCTACCCGTTCGTCATCATGTTCAGCGTGCCGCTTGCCGTTGTGGGAGGCTTTGCGGGCCTCGCGTTGGTTCACGCCTCGTCGGCCGCCAACCCAATCATGCCGACCCAGCAACTCGACGTCCTCACCATGCTCGGCTTCGTCATCCTCATCGGTGTCGTCGTCAACAACGCCATCCTCCTCGTCCACCAAGCGCTCAACTTCATGAAGGGCGTCGCCGAAGAGGGCGAAGAACCCATCGAACCGATGACCCCCGCCGAAGCGATCGCCGAGAGCGTCCGCACCCGCGTCCGCCCCATCTTCATGAGCACCATGACCTCCGTCGGCGGCATGCTCCCGCTGGTCCTGATGCCGGGCTCGGGCTCAGAAATGTACCGGGGCCTCGGCTCGGTCGTGATCGGCGGCCTGCTCGTCTCGACCGTCTTTACGCTCCTGCTCGTGCCGCTGATGTT
>CAXBOF010000513.1:0-2337 GCA_963977205.1 uncultured Phycisphaera sp.
CGAGTCGCCCTGGCTCGGGTACGTCAAAACGAAGCAGCTCGCCCTCGAGCACTGCACAGGCGACTGGGTTCTGGCGATCGATTCCGACGAATCCCCTCTGCCCGAACTCATCAAATGCATCGAGGCGGCTCTCGACTGCCCGGGCCAGCACACCGGCTTCAAGGTCAACCGCAAGGTCTACGTCGACGACACACCCCTCAACCACGCCTGGCAGCCAGAAAGGCGCCTGCGCCTTGTCCGGCGTGGGCTGTACCGATGGGCCGGCCTCGACCCGCACGACCACCTCGTCCCGATCGATCCCGACGAGTCGATCCACAAACTCAGAGGCGACCTCCGCCACGACTCGATCAGCACCTGGGACGAGTTCCTTGCCAAGCAGGGTCGCCACGCCGAGACGATGGCCCGGTCCATGCTCGCCGAGGGGCACAGCCCGAGCCGACTCAAGCTCCTGACCAGCCCGCCCGGGGCGTTCTTCAAGCAGCTCATCCTCCGGCGGGCGTTCCTGGATGGCATCCCCGGTTTGCGGGCAGCCCACGCGACAGCCCGGGCGACCCGGCTCAAGCACGAGGCCCTCTTCAGACTGGCCCAAGAGGGTCAAACGCCCACTGCCCCGTAGCGCGCTACCATCTGTGGATATGTCGATTTGGGCCGGGAAGAAGAAAAAGCCCGGGCCACACTTCCCGTAACAGCAGCCTACACAGGCACTTGGAACAAAAATGCCCGACGAGAACCCTGATCAGGCCCAATCTGGGCAGCCCGGATCCGATTCAACCGAACCCAGCAAGAAGAAACGGCGTCGCCGAGGCGGTCGGCGCAAGCCCGCCGGCGATACTGGTTCAGGCGGTTCAGCCGAGACAGGCTCTGACTCGACCTCAACCGAATCCGCCGACCAGCCCAAGAAGCCCCGCCGCGGGCGCGATCTGGCTGCCAGCGCGAGCGAATCAGGTTCTGATTCCGATTCCGATGCAAGCCAGAGCCAAGGCGATAGCCAGAACCAGAGCGAGAGCAGGCCCCGCAAGAAGCGTCAAAGCAGGGGTCGCAGCAGCAAAGGCCGCGATGACGACCGCGCCAAGTCGCCCGGCGACCGCCCCGAGTCCACGAGCGAGGACGCGGTCGTGACGCGCGCCCGCAACGAGCGCGACACCACCAACGCGGATATCTTCGATCAGGACAAATCGTTCGCCGATCTGGGCCTGCCGACCGAACTGCTCGAGCAGCTCAAAGTCCTCAACTTCACCAACCCGACGCACATCCAGTCGCAGATCATCCCGCCGATCATCGCAGGCAGGGACGTGATCGGGCAGGCCAAGACAGGCACGGGCAAGACCGCGGCCTTCGGCTTGCCCCTCTTGGCCCAGGTCACGCCGGGCGAGGGCTTCCAGGCACTGATCCTTGCGCCCACCCGCGAGCTTGCCATCCAGATCCACAAGGAGCTCGAAGAACTGGGCCACAAATCGCACGTCCGGTCCATCCCGGTCTACGGCGGTCAGAAGATCACGACACAGGCCGACAAGCTCAAGAAGGGCGCCGAGATCATCGTCGGCACGCCCGGCCGCGTGATGGACATGCAGCGTCGCGGCTACCTCAGCTTCAACAACTTCAAGTTCGTCATCCTCGACGAGGTCGACCGGATGCTCGACGTCGGTTTCCGTCAGGACATCAAGCACATCCTCGGCCTCTGCCCCAAGCAGCGCCAGACCGTCTTCGTCTCGGCGACCCTCTCCGACGAGATCGAGAAGCTCGCGCGGACCTACATGACCGACCCCGAGAAGGTCGTCACCAGCGCCGGTTCACTGACAGCCAGCCTCGTCAAACAGTTCTACCTCACGGTTCAGCCCTGGGATAAGAAGAAGCTGCTGCGCCACCTGCTGACGCACGAGGAGCCGACGCTCACGCTGGTCTTCTGCCGCCTCAAGCGCGTCGTCGATGACCTGGCCAAGATGCTCAACAGAGATGGCATCGAGGCGCACGCGATCCACGCCGACCTCGGTCAGGGCAAGCGCAACGCGGTCATGGAGCGCCTGCGCTCGGGCAAGCTTTCGGTCCTGATCGCTTCGGACCTTGCGGCCCGCGGCATCGATGTCGAGAACATCACACACGTCATCAACTACGACCTGCCTGAGGACATCGAGCTGTACGTCCACCGCATCGGACGCACCGCCCGGGCCGGGGCCGGCGGCGTGGCGTGGTCGTTCGTCACGCCCGAGCAGGGCCCGCTCCTGACGGCGATCGAGAACCACATCAACTCCGAGATCCAGATACAGGAGTACCCGGACTTCGAGCCGGGCCCGGTGCCCGATGACTACCGCGAGCAGCAGCTCTCGCGTGAGCGCCAGC
>CAXBOF010000514.1:0-2336 GCA_963977205.1 uncultured Phycisphaera sp.
GGACCGAGCCATATCAGTGTGATCGATGCCGATGGCGGGGCTGTCGCGTGCACGGAGACGATCAACACGGGCTTCGGTTCGCTGCTTGTCGTGCCGGGACTTGGCTTTTGCATGAACAACGAGATGGACGACTTTACCACGAGGCGCGGGGTGGCCAACGCGTATGGGCTGCAGCAGTCTGAGACGAATCTGCCAAGACCCGGCAAGCGCCCGCTGAGCAGTATGAGCCCGACCATCGTGCTGCTCGATGACGAGCCCGAGATCGTGGCGGGTGCATCGGGTGGGCCGAGGATCATCACGGCAACGGCTCAGACGATTCTGAATGTGCTCGTGCGCGAGATGGATGCCGCCGAGGCAGTCCGCGCGCGTCGGATGCATCACCAATGGGTGCCGGCGTCTCTGTTTGTTGAACGTGGATTTGACAAGAGTGAGGCTGGTGATGAAGGTTCGGTGACGGACGCGCTGGGTGAACTCGGGCACGAGATCAAGCCGCTGACGAGTTCAGCGGTGGTGCAGATGGTGCGAAAGAGAGCGGACGGCATGATCGAGGCCGCCAGCGATCCACGGAAGGGCGGCCGGCCGGCGGGGGAGTGATCGCGCTAACTCTGACCAATCATGCGTGAACCAGAGACCACGGGTGACATGTGTGCCGCAAAGTTACTGTAAAGAGCTTCCAGAGGGCCTGTTGCGAGCATCGCATGTGCGTTGAGTACATGCTCAGAGTGTCGCTGACGACGGTCCTAGAATCGTGCTTTGAGGGTTCAGCGGGCGGTTTGAAAGCCCGGTCTGTCACATTCGAGACATCGGGGCATGATGAAAGACACGAAGGCAGATCGTTCAGGGTTGCGCACATCGGTTGGGATCAAGGTTGTGCTGTGGGCCGTAATCGCCATGGCCGGCTGCTTCGGGATCGCGTTCGCGGTGCTCGATAACAAAGTCACCCGGGCACTGATCCTCGACGAGATCCTGCTCGAAAAACCCGACCGCCCGGGAGGCGTGCCGACCTTTGCTCTGCGAACGGTGCTGCTCGAGAAACGTGTCCGCTCGATGGAGGACGACGATCTTGTCGGTGCAGCCGCGACCAACGGCGTGCTCGCGCAAGAGGCGATTCTGCGGTCGCTGGCGGTCCACGATGCGTGGATGCCGATGCGTGATCCAGAGACGAAGCTCTTCCCCGAGGCATACAACAATTCCGAGTGGAACTACCGCAACACGGCCGCGGATTTCTTCGGCTTCCAGCTCCAGATCGCGATGTACACGGATTCACCCACGCTCGAGGATCTGCGCGGCACGCTCCGGGCTGAGGCGGCGCTGGCCGGACCGGGTGAGCTGTGCCAGCCGGTGAACGCGAAGACGGGCGAACCCTTGAACGAGAACTTCCGCGAACTCATGTTCGCGTCCAGCGAGTACGCCAAGGACGGGCTGCTGAGTGTGTACGAGGCTTACGGCGACGAGCAGGCGTATGCGCGGCTGGTCGAGGTCGTCGATGCGATACTGGCCCACAGCAACCAGGAATCACAATTCGGCATCATCCCGGACAAGCGATCCGAGGTGCTCGGTGAGATGCTCCAGGTGCTCAGCCGAATGAGTCTGGTCTCGGAGAACGAGGCGTACCCAGAGATGGCGTCCCGGATCACCGACGCGATCATCGGGCAGATGCTCGCCGAGAATCGCGGCCTGCCGGCGCACACGTTCGATTACGCGTCCAACACCGCAGACAAACCAGTCGTCATGCTGCGCGATCACGGCAACGAGGTCGTGGGGGGGCTGGCCGAGGTGTACGCGTTGGCGGTCTCGCGGAACGATGACCCCGTCTGGGCCGAGCGGGCCGACCGCTGGGCCGAGCCGATCGCGCACATGCTCGAACTGATCTTCGACGTCGCGGTCAGTGACGATGGCCTGATCGTGAACACCGTCGATGCCGACACGATGACGATCGTGGACGATCGGCCCAACGACAACTGGGGCTACGTGGTCAACGGCGTCCTGCTGTTTGTTGAGGCTTCCGAGCGGCGGGGGAATTTTGATACCGAGCGCCTGTCCCGATTGCAGGCGAATGTAGACAGCGTGGTCGCGTCGGTCGTCGCGACCGACGGCATCGCGTGGGAAGGTCTGCACCACGACGGCTATGCGGATACGATCGAGAGCGCGCTCTACTGCGCGTACCACCGCCCGGAGCTGGCACCCATTTTGTTGCCGTGGATCGACGATCAGATCGGCGTGATGATGCGCATGCAGCTCAACTCGGGATTTGTCGCCCGGACGTACCTCGATGGCAACTTCATCCGCACAGCGATGATGTACGCCGACATGCGTACCGGCGGGTGGAGCGTTGA
>CAXBOF010000515.1:0-2327 GCA_963977205.1 uncultured Phycisphaera sp.
GGGGGTTCAGCGGCGACTGGACCACATCAAATCGCTCGGTGCGACAGCCATCTGGCTCTGTCCCGTTTTCGAATCGGTCAGCCTCCACAAGTACGACGCGACCGATCACAGACACATCGATCCCTATTTGGCTGACCCTCACGCACCCAGTGGAGACGGGCAGCCGTTCACTCCCGATGCTTCGCTTTGGGCGTGGACACCTGCTGACAAGGTGCGGCAAAATCACGGGGTTTTCGCGTGATTCTTGACGGCGTTTGGAATCATGCGGGCACGGCACATCCGGCGTTCCAAGACGCGATCGAGCGCGGCCGGGCAAGCCCGTATTTCGACTGGTTCGATCTGCAGACCGACGCCGACGGGCGGGTGCATGCCTGGCGCGCCTGGGATCGACGCAACGGCAACCTCCCCGCATTCAAACAAATCGACGGCGACTTGGTACTAGGTCCGAAGCAGTACGCCTTTGACGTCACCAGCCGATGGATGGATCCGAATCATGACGGCAACCCCGGCGATGGCATCGACGGCTGGCGTCTGGATGTCGCCAACGAAATGGGCCTGCCTTTCTGGCGAGACTGGCGCCGGCATGTCCGCTCACTGAACCCGGAGGCTGTTCTGTTCGGTGAGCTCTGGTTTGACGGGCGGGACTATTTCGGAGGCAACGCCTTCGATGGCCAGATGAACTATCCGCTGGCGTTTGTGCTGGTCCCCTGGCTGGCGGGCGAGCCGAACCCCAGCATTGTGGACGATCTCAAAGCGGTGTATACACACCACCCGGCGACCGAATTGGCTCAGATGAATCTGCTCGGATCCCACGACACCGCTCGGCTGGTCTCCATGCTTGCCAACCCCGGGCAGGGCTACGACCAAGGGGCCGGGATGGGGGCAGAGGGCTATGACCGTTCGCGCCCGAGCGAGGAGATCTATGAGCGTTTGGAACTCGCCTGCGCGGTCCTGACTGCACTGCCGGGCTCACCCATGGTCTTTGGTGGCGATGAATTGGGCGTCTGGGGCGCTGATGATCCGGAGAATCGCAAGCCGTTGCCCTGGCCCGATCTCACGGGCAACGAAGCGTTGCAAAAGCTCGCACACCGCACGACGAGCCGAGTCGGTTCGTGGCTTCGGCTTAGGGAGGACGAACGCGTTGGCGAGGTGCTCAGACTGGGAGCATGGGATGCGATATCGGAATCCGGAATCCTGATCATCGAACGCAATCTTCACAATCAGGTTGTTCGGCTGTATGCCAACGCGAATGACCAGCCCATCCAGAGTTCCATCGGTGAGATCCCGGCACGTTCTGCGAAGCTGGTCAAACGGGGTAGTCAGGGCGAATGGGTGACGGTTCATCGGTCGTCCGATTAACGGGCAAGCCGAACGCCTAGCTGCATAACCCCTGTATACAGCCGTATTTTCATTGACATCGCTTACATTCGATCGGCTAGGATGACACAGTCATCTCCGCGATTCCGCGGAAGAGTTGTGTTGTCGAATCAGGAGGGCCTGCCATTGGCGGGCACGGGAGAACTTAGAAAATGAAGACCTCAATCACTGCGGCCTTGCTTGCCACGGTCTGCGGACAAGCGATGGGCCAGGTCACCGTGGACGGCAAGATCGGTGCCTCGGAGACCGGCCTCTACACACGCGCCTGGGTTCAGAACCAGCCGACCAGCTTCGGCGACAACCTGCCCCAGATGGGTCAGCCCGAGGACAACTCGGACGCGATCAACGTCACCACGGGACTGGAAGTGCGCATCCCGCTCTCGAACTTTGCACTCAGCGACGCGGTTCCAACGGGTCAGATCCGTATCGCCGGCTGGGTTATCAGCTCTGGCAATGACTTCATGTCCAACCAGGTGATCGGCGGTCTGGGCGGCCCGGGTGCCAACCTCGGTGATCCCGCGGGCGTCAACTTCAAGGAGCCCAGCGGCTCCAACCCCGACGGCGTGCCCGGCAACCAGTTCGCAATCGTTCCCGTGAGCGTCGCCTCGGGCGCGCTGACGATCGACGGCACGGCCGACGCTGCGTACGGCGCTCCGATCTTCGTCAGCAACACCGGCACGGGCTTTGGTGATGCAAGCAATCCCGACCCCGTCCTGACCGGTGGCGGCTCGGAGATCTCCAACCTCTACGCCACGCTTGTTGACGAAGACTCCAACGGCACGGCCGATGCGCTCTACGTTCTCGTTGGCGGCAACCTCGAAGAAAACTTTAACAAGCTCCACCTCTGGTTTGACGTCGATGCGGACGCTGGCTCGCCCGCGGGCCAGAACGTTGTCCGTGACGACAACGCCGACATCAACTTCAACCGCATCAACCGCCAGGCCGGCCTC
>CAXBOF010000516.1:0-2325 GCA_963977205.1 uncultured Phycisphaera sp.
ATCGGGGCCCTGGTCGTCTCGAAGAAAACCGAGAAGCTGACCGAGCCCATCGGGCAGCTCAACGAGGTCGTGCAGATGGTCCTCTGGCTCGCCATCGCGGTCGTGGTGGGCATTATGACGATCGCGGGGGGGCATTTCGTGATCCGGGCCTTCGAGAAAACCCGGGACGAGGGCCTGAAATCCGGGGCACCCAAAGCCGAATAAGTCGGCACCATGCTTCTCAACGATCTCATCGTCGCTGCCGGTCTGGGCCTGTTCATCGGGCTCCTGATCGGGGCCATCCTGCTGCTCTTGCTCCGTAAACGCAAGTCCTCGGACTCGATCGAGGGCGCTCGGGTGACGACAGATGTCATCGCCGAGCGTGTCCGGGCGACGGGCAAGCTTGTGGGGCTCGAGGTGAGCGCCAAGGAAATCGCGACAGCACGCAAGGGTTGGGATTGGCTCCCGCCCCTGCTCATGTCGCCGGCACAATTGGCGATGATCTTCCACTTCGACAAGCAGTACTCGGTCGAGCTTGGTCGCATCAGCCCCAAAGACGTGCAGCACCTCGGCGAGGGGCGGTACCGACTTCAGCTGCCGCCGGTCGACGGGCAGTTGCGTCTGACGGATGTGAAGCCCTACGACATCCAGGACGGCAAGGTGCTGGGCTTGCTCGATGTCATCCAGATGAAAGCGAACGCTCAGGGCCAGCTCATGCGCAAGGCGCAGGAGCAGGCCGCCACGCTCTTTGAAACATCGGACGCGGGCTATCGCGAGGAAGCCAAGCGTTCGATCCGCAAGCACCTCGAGGCGCTCTTTCATCTGATCGGCGCTGATGTTGAGGTCGCGTGGCAGGACGACGAGCGGGTTGCGCCCGAGCCGGAACAGGTGCAGGAAAGCACGGGTTTCCCGCTGAAACTCGCCGCGGCGATGTAATGAAACCCAAGGTTTGTTTACACGGCTTGCCGAGGACGGACAAGCCGTGGCACCCGATCGGTTTAGGCCGAGCTTGGGTGCCAGATCGTTTTGAATTCGAGCGTGCGTTCGACAGCGCCCGGCCCGACCAGTGTGCGCCAATCGTTGATGTCCATCGGCTCTTCGATGACGTGCACGCGTTTGAGGTTCTCGGCGGCCCCGAGTTCGAGCGTGCGGCGGGTCTCGCTGCCGACACCGGCCGCGATCAGGCCGGCGATCTCGCGGTGCGATGCGAAGTACGGCGCCAGCTCATCGAGCTCGCCGGTCAGGATATTGACGACGCCCGCGGGCACATCGCTGGTTGCCAGGACTTCGCCTAACTCGGCCGAGGGCTGGGGCTTTGTGCGCGAGGCGAGCGCGATGACGGTGTTGCCCGCAAGGATCGCCGGTGCGATGAGGGCGACGAGTCCGAGCAGCGAGGGCTGGTCGGGCGCGATCATGCCCACGATGCCGACGGGCTCGGAGACGGTGAAGTTGTGGTAAGGCCCGGCGACCTGATTGGCTGTGCCCAGGATCTGTGAGTGCTTGTCCGACCAGCCGGCGCACGAGACGAGCAGATCGACCGAGGCGCTGACCTCGTCCTGCCCGGCTTCACCGATCGAGTTTGCTATGGCGTCGCGGCGGCCTTCGAGCATCTCGGCGATGCGGTACAAAATCTGGCCCCGCAGGTAGGCGGTCGCTTTCGCCCAGCCGGGCTGGGCCTTGCCAGCGATCTCGACGGCCGATCGGAGATCCTTCCGCGAGGCCCGGTTCACACGCAGCCTGCCCTCGGCGGGGTCGGTCCGCCCGGACTCGCTGCGGATAAACGAGCCGCCAACGTACATCTTGAGGGTCTTATCCACGGGCTCTCTGGTCATACCAAAGCGTATCCAGATCCGAGGAGGCGGGGGCATCCTGTCAAATTCCGAACTTTCTGTGGTTTCCTTGCGAGTTCGACGTTCCACCCCTTCACGGGGTAATCGGAATCTCTATACTGCTTGCGAGAGAAGACGGCCGAGCGTCATGCCTCGGTCATGGGATCGAAACACTTCGAAAACGAGAGGGAGATAGGACATGCGTACTTTCGCAGCAGCAGCAGTTCTCGCGACCGTCGCCGGCACCGCTTCGGCCGACGTCATTACCAGCTGGGTGAACTTCGGTCAGCCCGGCGATCAGGCTTTCAGCCCCGTCGGGACGGAAGCAGCCAATGTCACCGGTTCGGTTCTGACCCGTGGCGCGGGCCTCAACCCGTCGGGTGCCGGCAACTCGATCAGCTCGAACGGCTGGGATGACCTGGGCGCCGATGATTACTTCACCTTCGGGTTCACCGTCGATGCCGGCTACTCGGTCGATCTCGACACCTTCTGGTTCGGCAGCCGCTCGTCGAACACG
>CAXBOF010000517.1:0-2324 GCA_963977205.1 uncultured Phycisphaera sp.
GATCAGAACGATGACGGCTCCTGCTCACCAGCAGACTTCAGCGCCTGGGTCGCCAACTACAACGCCGGCTGCAACTTCACCGATTCCGACGGCGACCGCATCCCCGATATCTACGAGAACAACACGGGCAGCTACTTCGCCGGGTACGCCACGGGCACCAACCCCAACAACCCCGACTCCGACGGCGACAACCTCGAAGACGGCGACGAGGTCTATGGCACCACCACGGGCGTCAACCTGCCCGGCATGGGCGCCAACCCCAACCGCAAATCCATCTTCGTCGAGATCGACTGGACCGAGGACAACCACGACACCGCGTTCCACTCGCACCGTCCGAGGCCCGGCATGGTCAGCCGCGTGCAGGCCGCCTTCGCTGCCTCGCCCCTGACCAATCCCGACGGCTCGACCGGCATCGATTTCATCATCGACTACGGCCAGGGCGGGCTCTTCACCGGCGGCACCGAGATCCTCGACGGCTCGAATCCTGAATACCTCGACTTCGGCACCAACTGGCGCGACGACTACATGAACTCAAACCGGCTCGGCTACTTCCACCACGGCGTGTTCACACACCGGTACAACTCATCGAGCAACGGCTCATCGGGCGTCGCGTACATCAACTACGACGCCTTCTTCGTCACGCTCTACCAGTACTGGGACTGGGACGAGGGCGTCGCCAACACACTCATGCACGAGATCGGGCACAACTTCGGGCTGCTCCACGGCGGCGACGAAAGCATCAACGGCAAGCCCAACTACAACTCCGTCATGAACTACAACAACCAGTTCCCGGGCGTCGACATCAACTGCGACGGCTTCGGTGACGGCGTGCTCGATTACTCCCACGGCTTCAACCCGAACCTCAACGAGAATGCGCTCAGCGAGGCCGCCGGCATCTGCGGCGTGCCCATCGACTGGAACGAGAACGGCTCCATCAACGGCGGGACCGTCAGCCGGAATATCAACTGCTCGAACCTCAACACCACAAGTTGCGGCTCAAGCTCGGGCTGCTACGACTCGTCATGCGACACGCTCCGCGACCACGACGACTGGGCCGCCATGAACTTCCTGGGCCAGAACCGCGGCATACAGCCCGTGCTGATCGAGTGCGACAACCCGGTTCCCAACCGCTAAGGCCCACCGGTCATACCATCCGGCATGACCGAAGCCGACATCGCATTTCTTCTCGAACTCACCGCGATCCCCACGGCTGCCGGCCGTGAGGGTCGCGTTGTTTCTTTCATCAAGGACTGGGTCAGCAAACGCGACGACCTCACGCTCGAAACCGACGCCTCGGGCAACCTGACCGTCCGCTTCCGCGAAGCCTCAGATCCTGGCGCTCCCGTGTATTTTACAGCGCACCTCGACCACCCGGCCTTCGTCGTCGAGCGGGTCATCGCGCCAAGCGCCCTCGAACTCGCCTTCCGCGGCGGCGTCATGGACGACTACTTCCCCGGCGCACGCGTCGAGGTGATCACGCAGGACGATCGCCGAATCCCCGGTACCATTACCGAGCAGACCGACCCGACTTCTGAAAGCCCGTACAAACACTACCTCTGCGAGCTCGACGAGGCGGACGAGAACATTACAATCAGAGACATCGCGCGCTGGCTCCTGCCCGAGCCTTCGGTCGAGGATGGCATCATCTACACGCACGCGTGTGACGACCTTGCAGCAGCCGCGTGCGCAATGCTGGCAATGGACCGCATCCGCGCCGAGCGGGCCGAGGGCAAGCACAAGGCCGACGTGCGGATTCTCTTCACGCGAGCTGAGGAAGTCGGATTCATCGGGGCGCTGGCGGTAGTTCGTCACGGCACGGTGCCCGCCGAGGCCAAGGTCATTGCGCTCGAGAACAGCCGAGCCTTCCCCGAAGCACCGATCGGCGGCGGACCCATCGTGCGCGTCGGCGATCGTCTGACCATCTTCAGCCCGCGTCTCACCGACGACATCGCGCGCATCGCTGAGGATATCGCGGGCGGGCCATCAACGCCCACCGCGTCGCAGAAGAAGGCCGACCTTCCCAAGTGGAAATGGCAGCGCAAGCTGATGGCGGGCGGCGCGTGCGAGGCGACCGTCTTCTGTCACGCGGGCCTCGACGCAACCTGTGTGTGTCTGCCGCTGGGCAATTATCACAACATGGCCAATCTCGACGAGGCGCAGGCGGGCACGCTCAAGGACCCGAAGCCGGGCCGTGAGCACGTCGCTGTCGCCGACGCAGCGGGGATGGTTGATCTGCTGACCGCCTGCGGCTCGCGGCTGGCATCACCGCCGCCGTCAAAGACAAGCAAGCGTCTTGATGACCTCTGGGAGAATCGCAAGTCGAT
>CAXBOF010000518.1:0-2323 GCA_963977205.1 uncultured Phycisphaera sp.
CACCGGCGCCAAGGTCGAGCCCGCGCGGGGCCGCTACCCGATCTCGAGCACCCAGAACCACTGGTCGATGGAATCCCGCACGTCCATCGTTCGGGCCGTCGACCTCCCCGCCTATCTCCGTCACGGCGACGTCAAGGAAGAGAAGATCGGGCTTTACGGCAAAACTTCAGTGCTCAACTTCGGTGAGAAGCTCGGTGAGCTCAGCCACACACCTCCCAACGAATCCATCTACAAGAATCCCTTTACTGAATCACGCGATGAGCCGAAGCCCGGCTCGGCCTACTCGAAGGGGCCGCAGTGGGGGATGAACGTCGATCAGGGCACCTGCATCGGCTGCGCCACCTGCACCATCGCCTGCCAATCGGAGAACAACATCCCCGTGGTCGGCAAGACCGAGGTCCGCAAGGGCCGCGAGATGACGTGGATCCGCGTGGACCGCTACTTCACGGGCTCGGATATGAACGAGCCGGGCGTCATGCACCACCAGCCGGTCATGTGCCAGCACTGCGAGAACGCGCCCTGCGAGACCGTCTGCCCCGTCAACGCCACGACCCACGGCCCCGAGGGGCTCAACTACATGGTCTACAACCGCTGCATCGGCACGCGGTACTGCGCCAACAACTGCCCTTACAAGGTTCGCCGGTTCAACTTCTTCGATTACGCGACGAAGAAAACCAAGGGCGGCTACCGCTCCGAGTTCCCCGAGGGCACGCCCAAGCCGGAGAACATCAACCTCATCCCGCCCCGCCTCCGCGAGAAGGTCGAGGAGATCCAGAAGCTCCGCAACAACCCCGACGTCACCGTCCGCAGCCGCGGCGTGATGGAGAAGTGCAGCTACTGCATCCAGCGCATCAACGCCGCCCGGTATGAGATGAAACTCCAGGATCTTGAGAGCATGCCCGACGGTTTCTTCCAGACCGCCTGCCAGGCCGCGTGCCCGACCGGCGCGATCGTCTTTGGCGATCTCTTGAATGACAACTCGGAAGTCTCAAAGGCAGCCGACGACGGCCGCAGCTACGGGCTGCTGGGCTACCTCAACACCCGTCCCCGCACCACATACAAGGTCACCCTTTCCAACCCAAACCCGCGTCTCCGCAAGCCCGTTGAAGACCCGTTCCACCACGGCGGCGATCACGGCTCAGAAGGCGAGCACGGGGCCGAGGATGGCAACGGCCACGCAGTGTTTATCGATCCCCTTAAGAAGCATGAAGACACCGGGTACGCCGGTAGTCTCCGCGTCCTCGGCGCGGCCGTGGGAGTGCACGCATGAGCGTCATCAACCCCGACCAGATCAACGCAGAACGCCTGGCCGGTCTCCGGCGAGGGGCTGTCCGCTCGCCTGCCGATCCCGCGCTGGGTGACGGCAGTCTCGTGGACGATCCCGCGCAGACCGCGCCGCTCGTTCTGAACAACCGCTCCTTCCACGACATCACCGAGATCGTCGCGGGCTACTCAGAAAAAGCCCCGGGCTTCTGGTGGTTCCACGCCCTTGGCTTCGCGGCCACGGTCGCCTCGATCGCCCAGATCATGATCCTCTACCTGATCATCACGGGTGTGGGTGTCTGGGGTCTCAACAATCAGGTCGACTGGGCGTGGGACATCACCAACTTCGTGTTCTGGATCGGTATCGGCCACGCCGGAACACTCATCTCCGCGATTCTCTGCCTGCTCAAGCAGCAGTGGCGTACCGCGGTGAACCGGGCAGCCGAGGCGATGACGATCTTCGCGGTCATCTGCGCCGGCATCTTCCCGGGCATCCACGTCGGTCGCGTTTGGTTCGCCTGGATGCTCTTTCCGATCCCCAACTCCAACGTCATCTGGCCCAACTTCCGCAGCCCCTTGCTCTGGGACGTCTTTGCCGTTTCGACGTACGCGACCGTGTCACTGCTCTTCTGGTACATGGGCATGATCCCGGACTTTGCGACATTCCGCGACCGGGCCCACCTCCGACTGCGTCAGAACAAGAGCAGGCTCGTCGAGTTGCGTCTGCCCGTCCCGCTGCCATTGCCCACGATCAAACTCCCCTGGCGGGGCGATCTGGTCCGGGCGTACTTCTTCGGATTCCTCAGCCTGGGCTGGCGGATGAGCGGCCGCCATTGGTACCGCTACGAGAAGGCCTACCTCATCCTCGCCGGCATCTCGACGCCGCTGGTGCTCTCGGTGCACTCGATCGTGTCGTTCGACTTTGCGACCTCGATCCTGCCAGGCTGGCACACCACGATCTTCCCGCCGTACTTCGTCGCGGGCGCGATCTTCTCCGGGTTCGCCATGGTGATGACGATCGCCATCCACAAACCGAAGACATAAACACTCGGCAATTGCA
>CAXBOF010000519.1:0-2320 GCA_963977205.1 uncultured Phycisphaera sp.
CGACGGCGATGATGATGACGACGGCACCGTTCAGCCCTGCCGCGTTGCCCGGGTGGCTATCGAAGCCGACACCGAGTTCTCGCAACTCTTCCAGGCAGCCGACCCTCTTGTTGCCCAAGAGTTGTCGATGGAATACATCGAATCGCTCGTCGGCGGCGTCACAGAGATCTATTCCAACAGCTGGAATATGGGTCTCAACATCGTCTACACCCGTATCTGGCCCGATCCCGGTATCGCCGACCCCTGGGAAGGCACCGACACACCATCGGTTCTTGATGAAATGAATGCGACATGGACCGAATTCGACTCGCCATACGCGGACGAATGGCACGGCGCCCATCTGTTTTCGGGAAAGCCTCTCGGTGGCGGAATCGCGTATCTTGCCACCTTCTGCTACCGCGATTATGCACAGGCGGTGTCGGGCAACCTCAACGGGTTCTTCCCCACGCCAATTGAGTCTAATCTGCCACAGAACTGGGACCTCGTCGTCACCGCGCATGAATGGGGTCACAACTTCGGTGCGCCACACACTCACGGGCTCATCCCGCCGGTGGATGGGTGCGCATTCGGTCAGTGCGGCACGGCAGAGAACGGCACGATCATGAGCTATTGCCACCTCTGCCCTGGTGGGTTGAGCAATATCGCGCTCTTCTTCCACCAGCGCATTCTCGACGAGGGCATTCTGCCGTACGTCTCGCTTCAGGCGCCCGAGTATTGCGATCTCATCGCCCAAACCCAGGACGAGTGTGAGGGCGGCACGGTCGAGTGCATCGCCGACATTAACGGCGACGGCATCCTGACGCCGACCGACTTTACGGCCTGGGTTATCGCGTACAACGCGGGCGATCTCGCCGCCGACTGCAATCGCAACGGCACGCTCGAACCCGCCGACTTCTCAGCGTGGGTGGCCTCGTGGGTTGCCGGCTGCGATTAAGAATCAATCGCGACAATTAGCGGAATGGTAATCTCACGCGGGGGTGCGTCGTTCGAGCGAACACACCCCCGTTTGTTTTTGGGGCGGTGAGGGTCTGATAAGGCATTTGTGGTTGGATTTTGCTCGGAATTGATAGGCATTTTCGCTGACCCCTTCTCGCGAGTGCCGGGAGTCAGTATCTTGTAGAGAACGCTGCGTCAGTTTCTCCGGACCTTCAACGCCCGGAACTTTCGCGGCCGGATCCCGAAAGGGAGCCAGCGGCAGGGGGGCTGTCGGCTTCTGAATGAAACTTGATCGCCAGAGGGCGATCGACGCGCATACTGCAGCTTGCCTGCGGTGAGGTAAGGCTATCTCGTGGGCCGAGAACTGTTCTGTCGAAGGAGTGAGTCGTGCAGAAGAAGAGAATGATCGGTGCCCTGGTCCTGCTTGCCGCCGTGGGAACCGCGATGAGTCAGCAGACAGTTCAGCCCACAGCCCACTGGGCCACGACGAGCCCCGAGTTTACGGTCAACAGCGTTTCGGTTGATAACTCATGGGCGTTGATCGACAGCATCCCTGCCAGCCGGTCCGCGCTGGAAGCGTGGGTCCGCCCCGAAGCGTTCAACGCCGCCGTGCTCGACACTGCTTCGATGCGCACCCAGCTCGCACAAGCTCCATTGGAAGGTTCGCCCGAAGCCGAACTCGAACCGGTCATCATTGATTTGCCCATGCCCGAGGGCGGCTTTCAGGCGTTCGCGATCTACGAATCACCAGTCATGGAGGCTCCGCTCCAGGCCAAGTTTCCCATGATCCGCACATACGCGGGTGTCGGCGTCGAAGACGACACCGCCCGTGTCCGTATCACGATGACACCCGCCGGCTTCGATGCACAGGTCCGCCGCGCCGGGCTGCACGCCTACATCGATCGCTACAGCAAGAACGACGACTCGCTCTACGCCGCGTACTACAAAAAGGATCTCGACCGCTCGAATCAAACCTGGTCCTGCGGCTACGACGAGCACGAGCACGGCTCGCCCGATGTCCACGGCTGGGCTCAGGACAACCAAGCCATAACACCACCGATGGCGCGCCTGGCGCCCGTCACGCGCAAGGAGTACCGCCTCGCGGTCGTCGCCGTCGGCGAGTACACCCAATTCCACGGCGGGACGGTCGCATCGGGCCTCGCGGCTGTCGTCACGATGGTCAACCGCGTCAGCGGCATCTATCAGGACGAGGTCGGTGTGAAGTTCAACCTCGTCGCCAACAACGACCAACTCATCTACACAAACTCCTCGACCGACGGGCTCAGCAACAACTCCAATCTGCTCAATCAGGTCACGCCGCGCATCAACTCGGTGATTGGCTCCGGGAACTACGATGTCGGCCACGGCGTCAGCACCGCTTCCG
>CAXBOF010000520.1:0-2304 GCA_963977205.1 uncultured Phycisphaera sp.
GGTTCGAGTGATATGCGGCAATTGATCGTGATCACGCCGCATCTGGCTCAGCTTCGTGAGGAGTTCGCTGCCGGATTCAGGCGCTGGCACGAGGCGAAGTACGGCGAGGCTGTGCGGGTGCAGTATCTGGCGCCCGGTGGGACCAGTGAGATCATCAAGCAGCTCTCGGCTCAATACCAAGCGGCATGGGATTCGGGCGAAATTGATCGAGACACGTTCGAGGCATCGCCCGGGACGATCTCGATCGATGTGATGTTCGGCGGGGGGTCGTACGACCACGGCCGCTTAATGTCGGCGCTCAAGGTGAAGAAGAAGGGCGATGATGGCACGACCGAAACGGTGACCCTGCCGATGTCCGTGCCGGCCGGTATTGAGCCAGGTCGGCTTGCCGATATCTTCGGCCCAAACGCGGTCGGCTCGCAGCCCTTGTACGAGAAGGATCAACACTGGATCGCCACGGCTCTCTCGAGCTTTGGCATTGTCTACAACCGCAATGAGTACGCGGATCTCGGTCTCAGTCCACCACAGAGCTTTCACGACCTGACCGACCCACGGCTGATCGGGCGCGTGGCGCTGGCGGACCCGAGACAATCGGGATCGATCACGACGACGCTCGATTACATCCTCGCCAAAGAGGGCTGGGATGAGGGGTGGAAGCTGTTGCGTGGTTTGTCTGCCAACGCGCGGTATTTCAGCGGCTCGTCCGGCAAGCCGCCGATCGATGTGTCCTCGGGCGAAGCGGCGGCGGGGCTTGCGATCGATTTCTATGGAAAGGCTCAGGCGCAGTCGGCGCTGGCGCCGGGTCAGAAACCAAGCGAGGGACGCGTGGGCTACGCGGACCCGGCCGGCAGTGTGTATATCGACCCCGATCCGGTCTCGATCCTG
Organism: uncultured Phycisphaera sp.; assembly: GCA_963977205.1. Taxonomy (GTDB): domain Bacteria; phylum Planctomycetota; class Phycisphaerae; order Phycisphaerales; family UBA1924. The sequence continues at coordinate 886 of CAXBOF010000520.1, forward strand.
CGCGGCGGTCCCGAACCGGAACTCGCCAGGCGCTTCGTCGAGTATTTGCTGACCGAGCAGGGGCAGTCGATCTGGAACTTCAGGCCCAACGCGGAACTGAGTGAGGATGAGCGTGTCTATGACGCGGATGGTGTGCTGCTCGGGCCGTCGATGTATGCGCTCCGGCGGATGCCAGCAAGACGGGTGATGTACGAGAAGTACATGCCACAGCTCATGGACAAGGTCAACCCGTTCCTGCTTGCGGGCACGGACAAGCCGTCGCCTTGGCGCAGCTCGATCGGGCCGATGATGGGTGCGTTCGGGATCGACACTGCTGATGAACTCAAGCGTGCGTGGGAATCGCTCATCGAGGCGCGGGACGACGAGTCGTTCCCGCCCGAGGTGCTGGAAGAGATGGAGCGGCTCTTCTACGCCCTGCCCGATCATCTGATGCCACCCGATGAGGCGGGGAATCCGGGCGAGGTGCTCGCCTTTACGCCCGAGAACTACAGCAAGATCCGCAACTCATGGCGAGACCCGAAGCATCCTGAATGGGCGATCAAGTCCAGGATTCGCTACGTCGATTTCTTTCGATCATGCTACAGCAATGTGAACAAACTCGGTCGGTCCAGAGCGCTCAGCGCGACGGGAAGTTATTGATGACGCCTCCACAAGAGTGCACGCAGACCAGGTTTCCCACGATCGCGCGCATTGTTGCGACGATCGGGCCGAGCTCGGAATCACCCGAGATGGTCCGCAGACTCATCACGCTCGGTGTGCGTGTCTTTCGATTCAACTTTTCGCACGGCACGTTCGAGGAGCACAGCGCGAGGCTGAAGGTCGTTCGCGAAGTGGCCAGGGATATGGACAGGCCGATCGCCGTGATGGCGGACCTGCCCGGACCCAAGATCCGCTGCGGCAAGGTGCCGGGCGATGGCATCATGCTCGAGATCGGGCAGGAGGTCATCTTCACGAACGAGATCGATCAGGCGAAAGTCGAGCAGGTCGAGGGGCGCGAGATCGCGATCTTCCCGACGACGTATCCGCAGATGGTCGATGAGGTCCAAGTCGGTCAGCGAGTGCTGCTCAACGACGGCGCTGTGCGCATGATCGTCACCAGCGATGACAACGGACGGGTCCAGTGCCGGGTGACAGTCGGTGGGCTGATAACGACCGGCAAGGGGATCAACCTGCCCGAGACGAACCTCTCGGCACCGGCTGTCGGTGAGCGCGATTGGGAGATCTGCCAGTGGGCGGTCGCTCACGATCTGGATTTCATCGCGATGAGCTTTGTCCGCAGGGCTGATGAGGTCCGGGATCTTCGCCGACGACTTGAGGGCATCTGCGCTGTCGATAAGGGAAATGCAGAGCAGAGCGGCTCACGAATACCGATCGTTGCCAAGGTTGAGAAGCCCCAAGCCGTCGACAACATCCGTGACA
>CAXBOF010000521.1:0-2303 GCA_963977205.1 uncultured Phycisphaera sp.
CGGCCCGGGCAAACGCCTCGACAACGGCCAGCGCGCCAAGATGAGCGTGGGCAAGGGCGATTTCGTCGTCTACAGCCAGTACGCGGGCAACGAGGTCGAGATCAAGGGCGTCAAGCACCTCATCCTCCGCGAGTCCGAACTCCTCGGCGTGATCGGGGGCTGAACGCGAGGCATCGGGCACTAGGCATCAAGCATTAGTCCGCCCGTGCATCGCAACGTATTTGGATAACTCTGCCCTAGTGCCTTGTGCCTAGTGCCTTATGCCTTCAACCGGAGATCCCACAATGGGCAACAAGCAGATCATGTTCGATGACTCGGCACTCACCGAGCTGAAAAAGGGCGTGGACCGCCTGGCCGATGCAGTCAAAGTCACCATGGGCCCCAGCGGCCGCCACGTGGTGATTCAGAAGTCCTTCGGCAGCCCGTCTGTCACGAAGGACGGCGTCTCGGTTGCCAAGGAAGTCGAGCTCGCCGAGCCCTTCCAGAGCATGGGCGCCAAGATGGTCCACCAGGTCGCCAAGAAGACCGCCGACAAGGCCGGCGACGGCACGACCGCCGCCACCGTGCTCGCCCAGGCGATCTTCACCCAGGGCCTGCGCCACGTCACCGCCGGCGCCAACCCCGTCGAACTGCAGCGCGGCATCAACAACGCCGCCCAGGTCGCCGCCGACGAGATCGATCGCATCGCCACACCCTGTAAGGGCAAGGCCGACTACAAGAAAATCGCCACCGTCAGCGCCAATCACAACGCCGAGATCGGCGAGCTGATCGCCGAGGCGATCGCCAAGGTCGGCGCTGAGGGCGTCGTCGAGATCGAAGACGGCAAGAGTGCCGAGACCACGCTCGACTTCGTCGAGGGCATGCAGTTCGACAAGGGCTACCTCTCGCCCTACTTCATGACCGACCCCAAGACCGCTGAGGCCGTGCTCGAGGACGCCTACATCCTGATCTTCGAGAAGAAGATCGCCAACATGGCCGATCTGCTCCCGCTGCTCAACAAGGTCGTCGGCGGCTCAAAGCCCCTGCTCATCATCGCCGAGGATGTCGAGGCCGAGGCGCTGGCCACCCTCGTCATCAACCGCCTGCGTGGTTCGCTGAAGATCTGCGCCGTCAAGGCCCCGGGCTTCGGCGACCGCCGCAAGCAGATGCTAGGCGACATCGCAGTCCTGACCGGCGGCACGTTCTTCTCCGAGGACATCGGCCGCTCCATCGAGTCGATCGAACTCAGTGAACTCGGCAAGGCCAAGAAGATCGCTGTCACCAAGGACGACACCACCATCATCCAGGGCGCCGGCAAGAAGGCCGACGTGCAGGCCCGCGTCTCGCAGATCGAGGCCCAGCGCGAGAAGTCGACGAGCGACTACGACAAGGAGAAGCTCGCCGAGCGCCTCGCCAAGCTGACCGGCGGCGTCGCGATCATCAACGTCGGCGGCGCAACCGAGATCGAGATGAAAGAGCGCAAGGACATGGTCGACGACGCCCTCCACGCCACTCGCGCCGCGGCCAAGGAGGGCTACGTGCCCGGCGGCGGCGTCGCGCTGCTCCGCACGCAGGACGCCATCGCCAAGGCCGCTGCCAAGGCCAAGGGTGACGAGAAGTTCGGCTACGACATCGTCAGCAAGGCGATCGAATCCCCGCTCCGTCAGATAGCCGAGAACGCCGGCTTCGACGGCGACCTCGCGGTCGAGACGGTCAAGGAAGAGTCGGGCAACGTGGGCCTCAACGCCGCCACGGGCGACTACGAGGACCTCGTCAAGGCCGGCATCATCGACCCGGCGCTCGTCGCCAAGCAGTCGCTGATCAACGCCGCATCCGTCTCGGGCCTGATGCTCACGACCGATGTGCTCATCACGGACCTCAAGGAAGACACAGAGGCCGAGGTTGGGGCGATTTCGTAATAGCGGAATATTGATACATGGGTTTGCATCGAGAAATTGATGCATACCCACTTATGCTGGCAGACTTAAACCCAAGTTGGTTCATTGCGGCGGGATCGATATCATCGGCTTTTGTCGGTTTGGTATCACTGTTTATTGCTTGGCGCGTATTCATTAATAGCCGTAAGGCTCTTGCTCCTGATGTGAGAGTCCTTGTTGCATTGGATGAGTACTCAACCTCATTCATCAAGCTGCTCATCCAGAACGTTGGTAAGTCAGTTGCTTATGATGTGAAGTTTGGACTTTCAAAGCCGATTCCAGAGCGAGCATTCGGATTTATTGAAGGAACGACGGATGAAGAGCGGGCAGCAAGCTTGGATCGACTACGTAACAGCATCAACCAAATGACTACGGGGCCCTTGTATA
>CAXBOF010000522.1:0-2303 GCA_963977205.1 uncultured Phycisphaera sp.
CCGCCGTTGTTGATCCGCAAGCGCCATCCAGCCGGCCAGCCAGCGTGCGTGCTCACCCAGCGTCAGGCCGCCTTGTGCGGGCGCGTGCCTGGGCGTGAGCGCTTCGGGATCGCGCTTGGCAACGATCCAGCCGAACACACGTCCGCCGAACTCCACCACCACGCCGCCAATCGGGGTGCTCTGCTCTCCGCCGGCCTGCACGAACACAAGATCCGTGCGCGAGGCCCGCGAGCGGAGCATCTCCATGGCCGGCTCAACGATGCCGCGCCCGCCGAGCAGCGTCGCCACCAAAGGCCCGTCGCCCTCACGAGACACCGAATCCACCGATGCCATCTCCATCGCCCCCAGTGAGGCGTACTCGTCGCGTTCATCCGGCGCGACTTCAGCGCCCGCTGGCATATCTGACTCTTGACGCTCCTGATGCGCAGAATGGCGCACAAACGGTTCCCGCTCGGGTGATTCTTTCACTATTTGTTGCGGCTCGGCCTCGAGCGTCGGCTCCTCAGAGAGCACCGACAACTCCTCGGCGGTCAGGTCGTCCGAATCAGAATCCAGCGAGTCAGATTCGAACGACGGATCGATCAACGGCTCGGCTGCTTCCAGCTCCTCCGCGTGCGATGCTTCCACCGTTTCGCGCACAGGCACGTCGGCTTCAGATCGCTGCGTCGGCGGGTCGCGATCCACCGCAAAGATCGGCGTCTCTTGCTCAGCATCCGTCGGGGCGTCGCTTCCAGCATCGGGCACCGCGCCATCACCCGGATGGATGAGCGAACGCAGACGGGCTGTTGACATCGAGGGATCCACCACCCCTTCGTACGCGTCAATCCCCGGATGGTTCAGATCGTCCAAGACGAGCACCCGGGCACCACGCACCACGCGGTGGACCGCGTCGACGAACTCGGCCGCCGAGCCGGTGCGGCCGCCGATGTCCGCATCGTGCCCCACGATCACAAACGTGCGTTCAGCCGGCCCGCCCACAGGATTACCCAGCTCACCAATCGCCTCCAGCGCCGTCCGCGAGCGGATCAGTTCCAGATCGAGATCGAGGCGGAGCTTGGCGTCCAGGCCAGTCCGGCCCACCAGCACCACGCGGGCGCGCAAGGGGTCGGCTGACTCCCCTGCTTTGCCCTGCGTTGTGCCGTGACCGCTCATCATGTGTCTTCTAGGTCAGATTCGTCCGAAAGAAGCATGCTCAGTTCATCATCGGTGAGCAGACCGGCTGGTTTGTGCCCGTTTTCATCGTCACCCGGGTTATCGGACGCCCTGCCCCCCTCCGGACCCTCACCCGAGAGCCTCGGTGTCCACGACTCCGACGAGCGCCTCGGCTTGGCCTGCACCTCAGACCCCGCCGAACGCCTGGCAGCGTGCATCGGGATCGTGTCCAGCGGGCCATCACCATCATCCAGTCCGAGTTGCTCCATGTCGAGAGGCCTGAGCTGAATAGGCGCCTCGGCTTGATACACCCAGAGGCGCAGCCAGGGCGCGTACCGCTGGCATGTGCTCAGGAGCGCCCTCTTGCCGCGAACTTCCGAAGGCTCCGAGATCAGGAGGATCCCGCCACCCTTTGGCCCATCGCCGATCGTGCCCATCAGGCAGATCTCGGCCATCGCGCCAAATGCGCTGCGGCAAAGCGTCGGTGTCACGCCCTTCTTGTGCAGAGACGTCAAGAGCTCACGCGGCGGCTCGTGCGCACACCAGAGCACACAGGACACCTCGTTCACGCTCACGGCTTCCGTTCCGTTCGACATCGGTCGGAGTGTACCCATCGCGGCTCAGCCGCACCCGGCAATCTCAATCACTCGGGCCGCGACGCGCTCCGCGCCGTCCGTCAGCCCGAGCTCCTCGAACGCAACCGACATCCGCCGGCGCGAAGAATCGTCCAATATCGCCTCGAAATGGCCCTGATTCGCAGCCACATTCGCCCTCGGCTCGGCCCTGTCGGTTCCGATCACGACACAACCCGCCTCCGACAATTCACGCGCGTTCACCTTTTGATGCTCGTCGCGATGACCCGGATAAGGCAACACCAGCGCAGGCAGCCTGGCCGCCCAGAGATCCGCGATCGCCCCCGCGCCGCCCCGGCAGACGCACGCGTCCGCTGCCGACAGCGCCAGCTCCATCCGCGGCAGATACCCCGCCACGTGCGCACGCACACCGAGATCCGCGTACGCGCGCACGAGCTCGTCCTCGCCCGATGGGCCGCACTGGTGGATCACCTGCCATGCCTGTCGATCGAATTTCTCACCCGCTGCTGTAATCGCTGCGATGACGAACCGGTTCACGGACATCGCGCCCTGGCTGCC
>CAXBOF010000523.1:0-2303 GCA_963977205.1 uncultured Phycisphaera sp.
CGCCGGAATTACATTCGCAAGCGAAGCAGCTTGCTTTTTCTGCACGACATGGAACGGGCCAAACTCCGGACCGAGTGGAAGACACATAACCAGAACCGGCGAAGGGTCGAACAGAACGGAGTTGTCCCTGGTTTCGTCCAAGGTATTTCAAGAGATGACGCCGAGAAGAAGGCTGATACGCAGTCCGACCAGAAGAAGAGCCTCATAGAAAGAAGAAGGGCCCAAAGACGCCGCCAGATCCGCAGCCGGAGAGATGACTTAGACCGCGGGCGATAACGACTGTGTGTCCGGAGCATTATCGCTGCCGCCCAGGACGCTGAATACCCAACCGATGCCGTCGAATGCGTACAGGAACACTGATCTGTCCAGGCGCTTGAGGATCACAAGCGGCGCGTCGGGGTTATCGACCCGCTTCACGCCTTCGAGACTGGCGTACTCGCCCTCCCCAGTGCGGACGTGGGGAATGCCGACGACATCAGACAGGATCATCACCACCAGAATGGCCAGAGTGCTCCCGACGAATAGCCGTTTCTTGCTCATCGCGTCGGGGATGCCGTCATCACCGACACGGCCAGGCGGCGGGGAGTGCCGCACCGACTGGATGCGGCCATCTAACACCGATGTTTCGCTACCGTCCGCGTTCTGCCGGATCAGGATTCGGCCCTCGAAACCGATGCCGCCGTTTCGTTCATCGACGCCGGGAGGCAGGAGCGTGGCCGGCGATTGCTGCAGGATCGAGCCCTGACCGGGCTGGACCGCCTGAACGTACTGCCCGGTGTTGGGGTCGTAGTAGACCTGACCAGGCTGGATCGGCATGGGCGGCTGTGAGGGCACGTCCTCGGGTCTTTGCACGCGCACAATTTCGTTCTGTTTCGGCTTTCGGGTCATGGTATGAACTCCGGCGATGCGAGCCTGGGTGGCTGGAGGGGGCTACTCGTCCTCGGCGAATGACTTTGAAAGCTCTCTGTCGAGCGCGGCGATGCAGCACGGGAAGATGTCGTGGAAACCTCTTCCCGCGTGGCGCGCCTCTTCCTCAACCAGATCAACGAGCCTCGACGGGTGATAGCCCACGGTCTCCACGAGGAAGTCGAAACAGCCCCAATGAGCACGGGACATCGTCACGATGACCTTGTGGGGCGGTTCGGTGGACGCCATGAGCGTCCTGGTTTCCTGAATTTCCCAGTACGCGGTTTCATGCTGTGTTGATGCCATTGTGCATATTTCTTAGTTATTTATTAAAATTTAATATTAGCACGAACGCTTAGCACCGCGCAAACTCGGGACCCCGAGCTATCCAAGCCCCCAGCTGTTTTCGCTTCGTTCGTTGAAATTTTTCTTGGCGATGTTCCTCCGCCTGGCCAATCGCCGTTCCATGAAGGCGTTGTCCCGATTGATCTCGAGGTTTTTTGCGTTGGCCGCTCGGGACATGATCTCCTTCCGGATGGGTCCGGTTGGAGACAGGTCGTAACTCACCACCGGCTTTGGACGGCGTTTGTTGTTCTCTTTGATTTGGTGCCTGCTCGATGGGCCGTAGCCCGACCCCTCGAGGCTGTGCGTCTCTTCTGCCATCTTTATTGCTCCACAAGGTTGCGGGAGTGCTGCATCGCGAGCTCCATCGATTGCACTACTTTCTCCGCGTCGATCTGCTTTCTGGGGTTCGTGATCCTCACCGGCCGCCGTCCCACCACGGCCATGACCATGACCAGCTCGTTCTCGGGGTCTTCCCGGAGCGCGCCTGTATGCGTAAGCATCCTCACAAGCCAACCCTGGTACTGGAGGCCGCTCACACGGAAGGCGACTTCCCCGCCCGCGGGCTGATACCGCTGCAGCTTGAGGGACGGTCCCCATCGATGGATGATGACGCTCTCCCTCGTGAAGGACACCTTGAAGCCGTGGCCCAGGAACGGTCGCAAGAGCTTTCCGAGCGCCGCCGCGAAGGTGTACCGCAGCGGGACCCGGAGCCTCATCAGCGCGATCCAGACGGCCAGCAGATGCCAGTTGACTGGGTGCCTGCCGGTATAGAACAGGGCTTCCCCCGCCGACGGGTAGTCCTCTGTGAGCAGGTGATGAAACCACCATCTAAATTCGAGAAGAAGACCGATCCAGATGCTGACCGGGCTGCTGTCGCTGAAGTACGCATCAAGGGGGCCCACCCAATGCAGGAGCGCGGCACACAGGACTGATGTGAGGAGCATCGCGGCGATCAGAGCCGCGATGAATCGGAGCAGCAACCACTGCCCCGTAGTGATGCACCGCCCCTTTACCTGCAGTATGCCGGGCTTTACGCGCCGGACCTTGGGCCA
>CAXBOF010000524.1:0-2296 GCA_963977205.1 uncultured Phycisphaera sp.
ATCACCGTGCCGGCGTACTTCAACGACTCGCAGCGCCAGGCGACCAAAGACGCCGGCGAAGTCGCGGGCCTCAAGGTTGAACGCATCATCAACGAGCCCACGGCCGCGGCCCTTGCCTACGGCCTCGACAAGAAGACCAACGAGAAAATCGCCGTCTTCGACCTCGGCGGCGGCACGTTCGACGTCTCGCTGCTGTCGATCGACGAGGGCGGCGACACGCATCTCGGTGGTGACGACTGGGATCAGCGCGTCATCAACTTCCTCGTCACCGAGTTCAAGAACAAGGAGGGCATCGACCTCTCCAGCGACGCGATGGCGATGCAGCGACTCAAGGAAGCCGCCGAGAAGGCCAAGATCGAGCTCTCCACCATGCAGGAGACCACGATCAACCTGCCCTTCATCACGGCCGACCAGAACGGGCCCAAGCACCTTCAGGTCTCCATGAGCCGGAGCAAGTTCGAGGATCTCTGCAAGGACCTGTTCGATCGTCTCCGCGGGCCGTGCGAGGCGGCCCTCCGCGACGCCAAGCTCGACGCGAGCAAGATCGATGAGGTCGTTTTGGTCGGTGGCTCGACCCGCATCCCCCGGGTGCAGGCGATGGCCAAGGAGATCTTCGGCAAGGAGCCCAACAAGAGCGTCAACCCCGACGAGGTCGTGGCCATCGGCGCGGCGATCCAGGGCGGCGTGCTCCAGGGCGACGTCAAGGACGTCCTGCTGCTCGACGTCACACCGCTTTCTTTGGGTGTCGAGACACAGGGCGGCGTGATGACCAAGCTCATCGACCGCAACACAACCATCCCGACCTCGAAGAAGGAAACCTTCTCGACGGCCGCGGACAACCAGACCAGCGTGCAGATCCACGTCCTCCAGGGCGAGCGCGAGTTCGCGCGTGACAACCGGACGCTCGGTCAGTTCGAGCTAACGGACATCCCGCCCGCCCCGCGCGGCATGCCACAGATCGAGGTCGAGTTCGCCATCGATGCCAACGGCATCCTCAAGGTGACCGCGACCGACAAGGCCTCGGGCAAGTCGAACAAGATCGACATCACCAACTCGGGCGGCCTGAGCGAGTCGGAAATCGACAAGATGAAAGCCGACGCCGCAGCTCACGCCGAGGAAGACAAGAAGCGCCGCGAGGTGGTCGACCTCAAGAACCGGGCCGAGGGATTTCTGTCGAGCATCCGCCGCAGCCTCGAAGAGCACGGCGAGAAGGTCTCTGCCGAGGTCCGCAGCTCGATCGAGTCGGCCATGAGCAACCTTGAGAGCAAGATCAAGGGTGACGACAAGGACGCGATCGAGGCGGCACTCAAAGAGCTCGAGACGGTTTCGGCCGAGCTTGGCAAGGTCGCCTATGAGCAGGCGTCGGCCGCGGGCGGCGAGGCTGCCCCGGACGAGGCCGCATCGAACAAGTCTGGCGGCGACGACGACGTCATCGACGCGGACTTCACCGTCAAGGACGACGAGAAGTAAGACTCTCGTTACTTGGTTGAAGACACACACGAGCGCCCGTCGCGATTGCGGCGGGTGTTTTTATGGTTTGCTTGCCCGGAGGTACTCGGCGATCGCGCGTGAGGCGTGGCCGCGATGACTCAGCGCGTGCTTCTCGCCCGGCGTGAGCTCGGCGGAGGTGCGAGCGAGGTCGGGCTTGACGAGAAAGAGCGGGTCATACCCAAAGCCGTTTGGGCCGCGCGGGACATCACCTGGTAGGCCGATCACACCTTCGAACGTGCCCTGAGTTTCGGCGAGGATTTTGGTCGGGGTTCGAGTGGCGGAGGCTTCCAGCCTCCGCTGTAACTCAGTGCAATTGAGAGTCCATGTATAGTCCCCGGGCTTGTTGGCTATGTTCTTTCGAACTGGGTTCAACTCGACATATACGATGGTTTCTTCGAGTTCTTTGGTATCGCGCATGATCCGGTCGTAGGACTCTCGTTGCCAGATTTGTCCCGTTTCGCCGCGAAGCAAGTTGATCTGGTTTGCCGAAAAGCTCTTGATGCTGTGGAGCAGGGTACTGAGCTCAAAGTCGTTGCCTTCGGGGTCATTGAGCATTCTGGCGACAAAGTGGACGTGGTCGGGCATGACAGTCAGGGCATGCAGGAGGTACTTCTGGCCGTGATGATGCAGGCATGCATCGAGCACAAGCTGTTTCTCGTCATCAGATAACATTCCAGCATGCAGGTTGAAAGTCACGAAGTAAGTTGCGCCGGTTAGACGCCAGTGGGGGAGGTCGCCCTTCTCGGTGATTTGGAGACTTCGTTCTGAAGAAGATGGCCGCGGAGGCTGGAAGCCTCCGCCACTG
>CAXBOF010000525.1:0-2294 GCA_963977205.1 uncultured Phycisphaera sp.
GGCTGCGATCCTCTTTGCGGGGCTTGCTTGCCGAGGATCTGTGCGTGTGGTGCTCGTCGCCGTGTCGGTCGGCCTTGGTGCGATCCTGCTCCTGACGGGCTCGAAAGCGGGCATCGGTGTCGCCGGGCTGGGCGTACTTGCGGGGGCTTCATCACGCCTCATACCAGCGCGGTATGCGCGGCTGGCAATCATCGCACTTGTCGTGCTCCCAACGCTCGCTGTTGTTGCTCGCGGTGTGACCGGATTCCCGGTTGGCGAGAAGTCGCTCCTGTTCCGCTGGTTCTATGCGCAGGGCGCTGCGGGCGTGGCAGCAGACTCCTTGCCGCTGGGTACCGGCCCGGCGCGCTTCCAGGACGCTTACATGCTCCACAAGCCCCCGCTGGCGACGGAGGATGTCACGAGCCCGCACATGATCCTGCTGGATTACATCGCGACGCTCGGACTGATCGGGTTGCCACTCATCGGTGCACTGCTCTGGTCGGTCTGGCGATTGGCATCCGGGCTGATTCAATTCACCGAAAAAGGCAGCCCATCCAACTCCCGGCTCAGGCACTTCCGCCCACAGATCCTGATCCTGCTCATCGCCCCCATACTGCTCGGGGTCTGGCTCGAATCCCAGGCCACCACGATCGAGAGTGCCCTGGGTCGGCTCGTTGGACTCGCTGGCTGGGCGGGTCTCTCGATGCTCCTCATCTGGGCGGGCCAGCCGACGCGTCGGGTGCTGGCCGTGGCTGGGGTGGTTTTGCTCTGTCACGCGCAGCTCGACATGGTCCTGTCCCTGCCCGGTTCGGCTCCGCTCGGGCTGATGCTCCTCGCTTTGGCGACGGGTTCATGCCGGAGGTGCCGATGGCGGATTCCACGGTTCATCCTGCCCGCAGCGGCCGGTATGGGGCTTGGGATTGTCGCCCTTCTCTTGCCCGGGGTGTGGACATGGGAAGCACTGCTGCGAAGTTCCAGCGGCCGGCTGGGAGAGGTCGTTGCGATGGGCGAGGGCCTGCTCGATCCAACCCCCGCGGATGTGCGCGAGTTCAGGGTCCGCCAGATGCAAGCTCTCACGCTCGGCTTTGACGAGTTTGAGAGTGCTTCCGAGACGATGCCCGCCGATGGTCGGACCGCGTCAGAAACTGCCCGAGTGGGTGTCATGCTTGCAGAGGCAGCGACTCAAGCCGGGTATCCGGAGGAAGCCGACGGGTTCCTCCGGCGATCGATTGAAAGGCTGAATGCATCGAATGCGAGCCACCCGCGAGCGGGGCTGTTTGCCCAGACAGGGAGCTTGCTGCTACTCCGGACCGATCTTGCCGAGGCCTCGGGCCAACCGGAAGAGCATGTCCGAGAATTCAGAGCACAGGCGATCGAGAGCATGAAACTGGCCGCCGAGCGTTCGCCGAGGTCTGCCAGGCACCCCTCCCAGATCGCCTTGACGCTTGATGATCTCGGGGACCAAGCCGAGGCGAGCACTTGGGCTCATCGGGCACTCGAGCTGGATCGGGCCACCGCGCTCGACCCGCTCTCGTCCCTGCCAACCCAGACTCGAATTCGGCTCGAGGGGATTGCCCAAAGGCCTTGAATCGACCCGGAGGGGGCCTAGCATACTCTGAGCCTCGGAGCAAGCGGGATTTGGCATTCTTGTCGGATGCCGGAACTGCTGTTCAGTGCTGGCTTTGTGAGACGATACGGATTGGACGACGCGATGGAAGACGACGAAGAAACGCCGACCGATCGCTCTTGAAAAGCGTCCAGTACACGCCCACATATTTCATCGATCACCGGATGCCGCAGGCGGAATCCGGATTCAGTCATAAAGCAGAACCCAAGGACACAGATGCCCCCGTTGCCAGGGTTGGCCAGCGGGCATTGCAGCCAAAGCGCCAGCAGTTTGAAGGACCAACGTCATGACCATTGACAAGAAATACATACGAAACATCGGTATTGCGGCCCACATTGACGCCGGTAAGACCACCGTCACCGAACGCATCCTTTTCTACTCAGGCAAGAATTACAAGCTTGGTGAGGTGCACGAGGGCACCGCGACCATGGACTTCCTTCAGGAAGAGCAGGAGCGTGGCATCACGATCCAGTCGGCCGCCACAACGTGTCCCTGGACGAAGGATGGCATTGAGTACAAGATCAATCTGATCGACACCCCGGGCCACGTGGACTTCACCATCGAGGTCGAGCGTTCGCTTCGCGTGCTCGACGGCGCAGTCGCAGTGTTCGACGGCAAAGAAGGCGTCGAAGCCCAGTCCGAAACCGTCTGGCGCCAGGCTGACCGCTACAAGGTTCCGCGGATCGTG
>CAXBOF010000526.1:0-2285 GCA_963977205.1 uncultured Phycisphaera sp.
ACAAGGCAAGACCGAGTGTCCGTTGAATCTTCATGCGTTTCTCCGCTTGGCGTGCGCACATTCCCCATTGCCGAGCGCCGCCGGTTCTCTAGAAGCCTACCCGGTCAAACCACGTATGTTGCATTCCCAGCCACTCGCACCTGAAGAGTGGGTACCAATTCAAACGAGGCGGGTGAGAGTCTGGGTTTCCTCTCTCTCCCCTCAGGGGAAAGGACCGGGGTGAGGGGCGTGCTTTCCTCCCTCTCCCACCTGGGGAGAGGGCCGGGGTGAGGGGATCTTAAGAACTCCGTGCCACGGCTGTTTCAGCCGTGCTCCACCCCTACTCCCCACCCCGAAGCAAAAGACTGCACTGCCCCTCACACCCCTTCTTGGGCGCAAATTCCCCAGCGAGAATCCCCTCGATCGCCTTGTCGATCGTCTTGCGCACTTTCTTGTGATCGATCGCGTCCAGCCCGATCACGCCCCGCTCGCCCGTCGCAAAGAGCCAGTACTCCGCGCTGCCCGAAAGCTCGTCGATAGGCATATCCAGCTTCGACGCCAGAGCCATCGCATAAATCCCAAGCTGCAAGTCATCACTCTTCGGCTCGCGCAGCTTTTTCCATGCCTGGCCCGTCTTGTAATCCACAATCCGAAAGCCGTCGCCCAGCCGATCGACCCGGTCGAGCTTCGCCTTGAAAGAGTGCGCCCGTTCCTCCACGCCCGTGCGCTCATAGACGAACGGCGAGTTCTCCTCGAGCATCATCACTTCCGCGCTCTCATCGTGCAGCTTCTCGTACCCGAGTGTCAACTGCGCCTTGATCTGATCAAACTGCGACGCCTCCACACCCTGCACGCGCCGGCTCTCAACCACAAAGATCTCGCGGGCGATCGTCAGCAGTTCCTCCAGCCCCGGCTTGGCAAGCCCCTCTACATCCGCATCGCTCCAGCGGCTGTAAAACCGCTCGAGAGCCGCGTGCGCCACCGTGCCCACGATCTGCTGGCTCGTTCCCGGCTCCTCCATCTTCAGCACATACCGCAGGTAAAAACAACCCGGGCACCGCTCGTACTGATCCACCTTCGAATAACTCAGCGACAACGGCGGCAACAACCTGCCAAGACCCGTCCCCTTCGTGCCAAGCTCCACAGCACCCTCGATCTGCCCCGCAAGCTCTTTCGCATACCCGTCCGTACCAGCGAGCCATGCCGGGAGCTCCTCGTCCACCTCGATCGCGCGCACAACCGCAAGCCTGCGCGCCGACTGCCCAAGCTCATCACCGATCGCATCCAGCTCACTCTCATCGTCGAGCCCATCTTCTGCACGATCGAGCGCCGCCGCTGCAGCCTTCCGAGCCGTGCGTCGTGCGTTGGCTATCACGCGCGAGCGGATCTCTCGCCCATCGCTCGCCGAGGCGCCCTCGGCCGCCAGCGCATCGCCGCCACGCAGCACCACACCCGCAGCAGCCGCTCTTCCGATCACTGCCTCGCCCTCATACAGCACGACCGATTCGCCCCGCTCATCCGGACCCAAGGGCACCTTGCCCCGCCACGCAAGCTCATGGAACATGTGCATCGAGCCGCTCCGCGACTTGGCTCGCTTGCTCAAAAGCACCAGCCGCCGCTCCGCCCGCGTGCACGCGACATAAAACAGCCGCCGCACCTCGTCCTGCTCGCGCTCGTGTTTCGACCGTTCATCAACCTCGAACGCGCTCAGCTCCGCCGGCAGGCTCGGGCCTTCGCTCTGCTGCACCTGCCCGAAGCACCCCGGTGCTGCGCCGATCCGTGGCACATAGACCGTGTCGAATTCGAGCCCCTTGGAAGCGTGCGCCGTCAGCAGCTTCACGCCCGACCCCGCCAGTTCCGCCTCGTCCTCGGACTGCTTGCCCTCAAAGCTCGCAAGCCCCTGCGACTGCTCCTTGTCGTCCAGTTCCTCGTAGTACCGCTGGAACGAGGCCATATCCCCCGGCGGATCGATCCGCGTTTGCAGCGTGCCCACAAAGTTGATGAACACCGCCAGCGCGCGCACACGCCTGGCCTCCTCGCGCCCGCTCGGCAGCTCGCGGTGCGCCACGCCCGTGCGCTCGATGATGAGCTTGACCATCTCCGTCGCCGATCGCACCGCTGCCTCGGCCGTGAACTCCGCGAGCATCTCCGTCAATCGCTTCAGCCCAGGGTGCTCGTCGGCCCTTTCGGTTAGGAACGCCCCGATCGACATCGGCTCCACGCCCTCAACCTTTGCCTGCCGCTCGTGCGCCGCGTACGCCGACACCAGCCCCACCGCTGCGCTCGCCTCGATCGCCACCGGCGGG
>CAXBOF010000527.1:0-2281 GCA_963977205.1 uncultured Phycisphaera sp.
CGCCTCGAACGCTTCGCCGTCGACGTGCGCATCGTCCCGGACATCAACCCCCGCCACATGCCCCAGAACATGGCCGTCTCCGAACTCGACGGCATGCCCATCCTCAGCGTCCGTGAATGCCCGCTCTACGGCGTCGGGGGCCTGAGCAAGCGCGCTCTCGACATCATGGGGTCACTAGCGGGCCTCGTCCTGCTCTCGCCGCTGCTCGCCATCATCGCCCTGCTCGTCCGCCTCTCGGGGCCCGGGCCTGTGATCTTCCGACAACGCCGCGTCTCACTGGGTGGCGAGAACTTCAACATCTACAAGTTCCGCACCATGCTCCACATCGAAGACGAGGAGCCCGCCCGCTGGACCACCCGCGGCGACCCGCGCGTCACCCGCATCGGCAATTGGCTCCGCAAGACCAGCCTCGACGAGCTGCCCCAGCTGCTCAACGTCCTGCGAGGCGAGATGTCCCTCGTCGGCCCGCGCCCCGAGCGCCCCGAGCTCATCGAACAGTTCCGCGAAGACTGGCGCGGCTACATGCTCCGCCAGCACGTCAAGGCCGGCATGACCGGCTGGGCCCAGGTCAACGGCCTCCGCGGCGACACCTCACTCAAAAAACGCATCCAGTACGACCTCTTCTACGTCCGCCACTGGTCCATCGGCTTTGATATCAGGATTCTCTTCCTGACTCTGAGCCGTGGGTTTGTGCATCGGAATGCGCACTAAAGTCTTTCATGACAACGACAGTAGCCCTAGTTGCAGTTCCAGTTGGTAAAAGGGTTCTTGCTTGGTGGGTTGGTGATCCACCAGAGGAGAATCGAAGATTTCTTCGAAGGCTCGATCCGACATTTTTCGAGACGCTGTATGACCAATTGGGTGATATTCGTAATGACCGAGTCGGCTTGTTGGTCCAAACTCATTTGCGAATGTTAAAGGATCAGGCAGCAGAGATGCTGTTTGCACTTGTGTTGGCATCGATTCAGGCGCCGATCGCCCCCGCAATGTGGTTGACAAAATATAACAATAGTGAATTGCAAGAAATGCTGGAGGCATTGGTTGATGGGCGGCAGTTTCTTACTCAACGCGGAAAGATAGATCACAACTGGGAATCTGTCGTTGATATGTATTTTCAGGATTTGTTGTTGGATGACGAGTCACAGCGATTGAATCAACGGGCGGCAATTGTTAAGTTCCTTCAGGTTCTATCCGGAGAGTATTTGAAACCTACGAATTTGGCAGAATACAACTGCTCAAAACACGGCCTGCGAATTTCTCCAGGACATTGGGTCGTCTCTGCGGGAGGCAAGCAGCAAGATGGAGTAAAATTAGAAGGCTCAGGCTACGGCACATCTTTTTTGATTGCAGATAGGTTGGTTGAAGGCGAGCAGCACTATCAATTGATTGATCATTACCGCTGTTGGAATCCTGAAGCGATTCACTTTCAAATCCAAGTGATGGTTGCCTTGTCAAAAAACATTATTACATGGCTCCGGCAGTTTAATGGTGACAAGAATGCGACCAGTTGGCTGGTTCCTGATGACCCTGCCGTGTTTGATAGGTGTTGGGAGGTAAGGGGAGATTACGAAGAATTTTCTTATGTCAGGCCTGACTTTCGGGGTGCTGAAATTCATTTGGCAAATCGAGAAGAGTTGATAAGTATGTGTCATGAGAAAAAGCCAGTAATTTTATTTGGTGGGGGCAAATCTACCGTTGACTAAGAGTCACCTGCCAATACCCCACATCAATCGCCTTCCCAAACTTCTCCCCGATCCCCGGAAAGAGCGCGACGCGCTGCATGCCCATGGATTCGTGCAGGCGGACGCTCGCCTCGTTGGGCAGGCTGATGCCTCCGATGATGTGGCGGTAGCCGATCGCTCTGAGCCTCGCAAAGAGATCCGTGTAGAGCGCCCTGCCCACGCCCTGTCCCTTGGCGTCGTCAGCGATGTAGACGCTCACCTCGCAGGTGATGTCGTACGCGGTGCGCGGGTTCCAGCGTTTGCTCCAGGCGGTGCCGACGACCTGTTGCCCGCCCGGCCCGATGCAGACGTCCTACAAGGTGATCGTGATCGGCGGCGGGCATGCCGGGGCTGAGGCTGCTTGGGCGGCTGCCAACCTGCTGCGCGAGCCGGGATCCGTCGCACTCGTCACCGCCAACCCCGCCCGCATCGGGGCGATGAGCTGCAACCCCGCCATCGGCGGACTCGCGAAGGGGCAACTCGTCCGCGAGATCGACGCACTCGGTGGGCTGATGGGCTTGGCGGCCGACGCGTCGGGCATCATGTTCAAAGTGCTCAAC
>CAXBOF010000528.1:0-2272 GCA_963977205.1 uncultured Phycisphaera sp.
TGTTTTCGTTGGCTGATTATTCGTTCAGACCGATGGCGTCCTCGATCATTTCGGATGTGGACATGACCGCTGCGCCGGCGACCGCAATGATCGCGCCGAGCACCGCAGCCTTCGTCAGTTTCTCGCTGTAGAGCTTGCCCACAAATGGCAGGATCATCACGGGCGAGAGCGAAAGCAGCGTTTGCGCGATGCCGAGTTCGACCGATCGGATGGCGATGAGCGAGAGCCAGACACCCAGAAGATTGTGCCGGCGAGCGTGAAGAGGATGCCCGGCGTCCAGCGGAGTTTAGAAGTCCCCGGCTCGCGTTTTTTGACCATGCGGTAGGAGACGAGCACGATTGGTGTCATACAGAGCAGGCCGAAGACCATGCGAACGAGCGTGGCGGCGAGCGGATCGACCGATGTCTCGCCCGAGCCCATACCAATTTTGGCGAACATGGCGCCCAGCGACTGACAGAGTGAGCCGACAAAAGCGAGAATGTAGCCCCGCACGAGGTGAGGGTTCTTGATGCCTGTGCCGCCTTTTTGGCGCTGGATGACAACCCACGCAATGCCCGCAACTGTGAGGGCGATGCCAATGAGTGCGACGAGGCCGATGCTTTCGTGCAGTACGAGATAACCGAATGTGAGCGCGAAGACAGGCGTCGAGGTCATTACGAGCAGCGCCCGGCGTGGCCCGATGTCGAGGAACGAGGCGAAGAGCGCCTGGTCACAGATCGTCAGTCCGATGAAACCCGAGAGCGCGAGCGCCCCCCACTGCATGTTGCTGGGGATCTGTGGCAGCACCGTTTTGAAGAGAATGTAATGTGTCAGGCCGAGCAGGATGACCGCAAAGAACATGCGGAGTGTGTTGACCGCTGTGACGCCGATCCGCTTGCCACCGGCTGTAAAGAAGATGGTTGTGAGCACCCAGAAGGCCGAGGTGGTCAGGCCTGCGATGACACCAATAGTTTCGGGCGAAAGGGGCACCGGCTAGCGTAGACCGTCAGGGGCTGTCACCGGGCGTCCACAATCGCTTTGGCCCGTTTGGGATCGACCGCATTGAACCACTTGCCGTCGGCTTTGATCGATGAGCCGACGATCAGGGCGTGGGCGTGCTTGAAGAGTTCGGGCACCGATTCGGGCGTCACACCCGACCCAACAAGGACGGGGACATCCGCTGCCTTGCGGGCGAAACTGAGGTCCTCGATCTCGGCGGGCTTGCCGGTCGAAGGTCCGGTGACGATGACGCCATCGACGCCGAAGAACTGGGCCGCCTCGACCGCCTCGGCGATGTCGATGTCCGATGTGATCGCGTGCGAGGCGTGCTTCTTCTTGATATCCGCGAGCACGGCCACTGCCTCGGCTCCGATTTGTCTGCGATACCGCAGCAGCGGGCCGGCCTCGGCCTTGGTCAGCAGCCCTTCGTCGGCAACGTGGGAGAAGACAAAGTTCTCGCACCGAATGAAAGCGCCCCCGGTCGCGTGAGCGGCCGCGAGGGCCTGCCTGTTGCCGCCTGAGAGAATCTGCACGCCCACCGGGCCGTCGAAGGCTTCACGGACAGCCTGGGCCACCAAGGTCATGACAGCCGTCTGCTCTGGCCCGAGGTCGTCGCCGTGCACATACGGGGCGTCATGCATGTTTTCGACGATAATCGCATCGAAGCCGGCCTGTCGGAGTACTTTGGCCTCGATGACGGCCTGCTCGATGAGTCTGATGGGCGAATCGCTCGAACGGGGCGTGCCGGGCGTCGCGCCGACGTGGACCATGCCGATGAGCACGCCGCCCCGCTTGAGGAAGTCCGAGCCTGGTGTGTTGATCCGGGGTTCAGCCATGTCGGATAGAGTGTACGCCACGGATCAGGAGACCCAACGATGTGCTGGATTTCGAGCCTGGCGGCCACACTTCTTACCCTGCTCACACTCCCGGGCTGCGCAGCCCAGCCGGGGGTGGACTACACGGTTCGGCTCGACAGGGCTCGCAACCAGATCATCCGGATCGAGGCAACGGTCACGAACCCGGGTGAGAAGGCTGAGTTTCTCCTGCCGACGTGGAGACCAGGGCGCTACGGCATCCTCGATTTTGCGGCCAATGTTCGGATCTGGGACGCGGTCGATCAATCGGGCGAGCCTTTGCCCGTTCAGAAGATCCGCAAGAACGCGTGGGTTGTTGACTCGACCGGGGCAGAGAGCGTGACATTCGGGTACGACATCTTCGCCAATGACCTTGGCCTGAGGACAAGGCACGCCGACGACTCGCACGTATTCCTGAACGGCTCGAGCATCTTTGTGCT
>CAXBOF010000529.1:0-2272 GCA_963977205.1 uncultured Phycisphaera sp.
GGAGTTCAATCAAAGATCTGAAGAGGGAGACATCTCGGCCTCGTACTCGGGCGACACGATCGGCCTGCGCGGCGCGATCCGCGAGCCCTTCGTCTTCCGGGGGGGGGCTCTGGGTCTGCGTCGGCCTCGCCGGCGGCGCGGCCCGGGCCTACCGCGCGGTGCCGATGGAGGCGTTCACCGGGGCCTCGGTCCCGATCGAAGAAATCATGGCCGACTGCGAGGCGGCGAGACGGGGCCGGGAGGGGTTCTACCACGGCGTCGCGGTGCGCTACAGGAACGACTGGTTCGTGCTCGTGGGCCCGCCGGCGGCCTTCGAGCCCGGGCGGGTTGTCCAGCCCGGGCTCTTCGGCGAGCCGTCGCGCTAGACGGAGATCGATGCCGCAGGATCGCTCTTCCGCCGCCTGCGGAACAGCGTGCACGTGTCGTGCAGGCCCGGGATGAAGCTGCTCGTGTACGACTTCCGCGAGGACGTGTTGCCGTGCTGGAACCTGATGATCTCGGTGCTCGACGGCCAGAGGCCGGCTCTGATGCCCGCCAGCGTCGTCAGGGCCGAAAGAGGCATGTACGCCCCGCGCTCGCTGTAGCCGCCGATCAGGACGCCCATCACGCCTCTTGGCGCGAGCACGCCCCGGCAGTTCTGCATGACCCGGCCCAGCCTGCCCATGAACGCGTCGAGCGACTCGGCCCGGGAAAGACACCTGGCGTCAGAGCCGTAGCGGATCATCCGCCAGTAGGGCGGGTGCAGCCAGACGAAGTCGAATGCGCCGATCCCCGCGTAGCTCGCCGGGTCCGCGGCGTCGCGTCCGGCGTTCAGGTCGAAGCTCACGCACTCGATGCCCATCTCCCGGCAGACATCCCGGCACGTGCCGCTGCCCGTCATCGGGTCCAGCACGCGGGCGGGCCTGTGGTAGAGCAGCAGGTCGCGGATGAGGTGCCCGCCGCAGTTGCCCCTGTACCGGCTGTCGCCGTACGGGCCGCGCTCGGGACGGCTGTGGATGCTCGTCAGCTCCGGGACCGGGCTGGCGGTCCTGGGAGCCGCCGGCAGCTCGACAAGGGTCGTTCCTGCGGGCGAGTTCATGGTGGTGTTCATGGTCGTCTCCTTTCTGTTGCTGTTGACCATGCCCGGAGGG
The DNA here is from genome assembly GCA_963977205.1 of uncultured Phycisphaera sp. Taxonomy (GTDB): domain Bacteria; phylum Planctomycetota; class Phycisphaerae; order Phycisphaerales; family UBA1924. The sequence goes on from CAXBOF010000529.1 coordinate 1,131, forward strand.
GCTCACGGGGAGAGGGCGCAAGCGGCAAGGAGAATCTCGGAGGGTCCGTCGCCACGCGATGGAGACCGCGATTCTCCTAGCGGCGTGCCCGCCGTGAGAGCGTGGCATGGGAGTCAACGGCACACGAAGGAGCGGACAGTATTTGAACACGACAATGCGTCGGAGCCGCCGCGTCGTGAGAAGCGGTCGATCGCTCACGCAAGCACGGAGCAGGCCATGCTTTCGATGGATCGATAGGTATCTGCCGCCCGTGCCGATCGCTCAGGATGCAGGCTGTTCCTGCGTCGTCATCGATCGTGAACTGCAGCAGGAACCCGTCAGCGACGCTCCCTGGCCCGATGAAATATTGGGGAACTGAGTGCGGCTGGCTCGCATGGCTGGTTACACCGATACACTCAGGGGTCGAGATCCCCACACAAGGAGAACGGCCTATGGGATTCAATAGGAAGCGAGCAGATGGACCCGAGTGGGAAGCCGTTCTTCAAGCCGTGATTGACGGCGAGAACCCCCCGTGTCCCGATTGCGGACGCAGGCTCAAAATCCGGCGCGACACTGCCCTTGGGGAAACCAAGCCGATCGGATGCGAAGCGATCTGCGAGTCTTGCAACAAGTCGATCGGGCACTGAACAAATGAACGTGCGGTTGGGCCCCCTCAGATGGGCTCTGTGCCGATGCACATTCTCTGGGTCTAGTCCTAGGGTTTGGTATCGGGTTAGGACCTGCTTGGTTAACTGATCATCACTTGTCTTCGCGATCTAGCTACGGAATCGTTGGAAATGGTGCCGCATCAGTGGCCAGAAACCTGTCCTTGATTTCACTCGCCTTAGTCTGAGCTAAGTTCTCTCCGAGCGATCGCAAGTCTCGTAGGTTTTGCGCACTGGTGTCATCCATCTCAAAGCGACCCGGCTCCACAACGCTGTCGATCTCCATGAGCCCGTCGCTCCCGACAAGGAGTTGTGCCATATTCATGGCGGCCCCACGGCTTGCTTCCGACAAAAGATCGACTACGCGTCGATTTCGCATCGAAACGTTCTGCCAGGCCCCGCCATTTCGGGCCTTCGGATCGACGGAAAATGGGCTCCTTGTCGTTCCGACGCAGAGCACATCGATCTCCTTCCCGGACTTTCCGAATGCGGTCATCG
>CAXBOF010000530.1:0-2268 GCA_963977205.1 uncultured Phycisphaera sp.
CCAGCTTGCGGACTTTACGGGCAATCGACGAATCACCGACGCCCAGTTCACGGTCTACGGCTACCCCGCCTCCGAATTCCCCGAACTCCCCTCCTTCGCCGACATCGCCGGCGGCAAAACCGGACCCAAACCCAAAGACGTCTTCCACGCCCAAGCCGGCATCATCAACAGCCTCATCAACAAAACACTCTTCGCCGCCGCTCGCGAGAACACCCGCTACGCCATCAACGGCGTCCTCATGAAGCGTGACGGCAAGAAGCTCGAGATGGTCGCCACCGACGGCCGCCGACTCGCCCTCTGCCGCGGCACCGTCCCCGCCACCAAGTCCGAAGGCCCGCCCGCAAGCTGCATCATCCCCTCCAAGGCCCTCACCCTCCTCCAGAAGCTCGCCGACGACGTCAATGAACCCATCACGATTGCCGTCACCGAGTCCCAGGCTGTCTTCGCCATCGGCGGCTCGGAAACCACCGGCGAAGGCGCCCGCGCCACACTCGCCACCAGCCTCGTCGAAGGCACCTTCCCCCCCTTCGAAGACGTCATCCCGAGCGACCAGGACAAGAAGGCCACCTTCGACAAAGCCGTCCTCAGCTCCGCCGTCAAGCGCGCCGCCCTGCTGACCAACGAAGAGTCCCGCGGCGTCCGCCTGAGCTTCAAGGGCCAGGCCAAACAGCTCGAACTCGCCAGCCGCGCGCCAGAAGTCGGCGAAGCCACCATCACCGTCGAGCTCCCCAGCTACGAGGGCGAGGACGTCGACATCGGCTTCAACCCCCAGTTCATCGCCGAGGCCCTCCGCGTCGTCCCCGAGAGCGAGGTCATCCTCGAACTCAAAAGCACCAACAAGCCCGGCCTCCTCAAAGCCGGCAACGACTTCCTCTACGTCGTCATGCCCGTCAATCTGCAGTGATCCGCTCCACCCGTGGCGGAGGCATCCTGCCTCCGCGCCCTCCACCATGGTGGGGGCGGCGTCCCGCCGTCCATCTCAGCGGATTCTGAACCAACCTACCCCGGGCAACGTCATACTGGGTGCATGCTCACGAAGCTCCGCACACCATCAATATTTGCCCTTCTCACGATCGTGCTCGTTGGGTGGATGTCGAGCTTTAAGATCAATCAATACCCGTACGCATGGGTTTACGAGAGTAAGCCTTGGGCAAGCCGCCGCCTGTACCGCCCGTTCTATCAATTGGCCAACGGACGCAGCCCCTTCAACACCCGCGACTTGTCTCGTATGACTTCTAGTCACGGTCTCAGAACAGCCCCCCGGCACATTGCCATTCGCAGCCCGTCCGGGCTCGCCGTCGTCCGCACGGAAGTGCTCGCTAATGACGATTTCAGAAAGACGATTGACGCAGCAGGATTCATTGAAATCAGAATTCGTCTCGACGAGTTCGGGATTCTGGCCCCCGTGTTGTTTCGTCAAACAAATGCTCCGCATGTGTTTCCTTACGCGGGCGTGCCCACACTCACCGTCGAAGAGGCCTGTGAGGCTTTCAGTGCCCTCGATGAAAACCAACCGCCTCTCTACAACCCAACCCCTCGCGTAAAGTGGAATGTCTGGTACCGATCGGTCTTCCACGACACCCTCTTCCTCCTCACCCTCGTCTCCTGGCTCGTCTCCCTCGCCGCCATCCCAAAGTGGCCCCTCTGGCGCCGCCTCACCCCCGCCCAGCGCCGCCGAGCACGAGGCTGCTGCCCACACTGCAACTACAACCTCGAAGGCCTCGCCTCCCCCACCTGCCCCGAATGCGGCAACCAAGTCGGCTCCGTGCCCGTATCCTAATAAACATGAAGCGGTGGCCCTTTCACCCCATTCTCAGGTTTGTTCTCGCATTCGTGCTTATAGGGTGGGTTCTTGTTGTTTCTTATGACGCCGACCCCGGGGACCGCGGCTGGTTGACCTCACTTGTCGGGAGGGTGGTTGCGCCCAAGAGAAACTACACCGTCTTCTATCAAACCATGAATTCTGGTCCGGAGTCGATCGAGTTTTCACTTCAAGACGACGGGACAATCGACGCTCGCTTTGAAAGTGTCTCGTCGCCACAAGACCTACCGGTCCTCCAAGATGGCATTCCAATCGCCAGTGTTTTTTCTCCGCCATCTCGTTATGTTGAGTTTGGACTGATCTACCCCGCGTTCGAAACGGGTTCAACAAGCAGCACGATCATCTGGCATATCCCAAAGGATGAGTACGGCTACAACGACCAGACTCTCGAAGACGCACTGGACCCTTACCGACGCGCGCTTGCATCGCCGAACGGGCTGAGGGTG
>CAXBOF010000531.1:0-2257 GCA_963977205.1 uncultured Phycisphaera sp.
AAATCTGAAGCCGCAAGTGCCGCACGGAACGCAGTGGTTCTGGACCTTGGCGACATCGCTCGTCAGGCGGAGCTTCTGCGCTTGCGAGCAGAGGAACAGGCCGAGGCGATCGTGGCCGAGGCTCGTGCGGAGCGGGCGCGATTGGTGAAGTCGGGCTACGACGAGGGCTTCGCCCAGGGGCAGAAGAAGGGTTATGCCGAGGGGCGCAAGCAGGGCGAGGAAGAGGGCAAGCAGGAATCGACGATCGCGGCCCGTGTGAAGCTTGATGAGATCGAGCGGGCGTGGACCGAGGCGCTCGATGATTTTGCCGACGGGCGGCACCATCTGCTGGTCGAGTGCAAGCAGAACGTGATCCGACTGGCGATCTCGATCGCCGAGCGTGTGATCCACCGCGCAGTCGAGCAGGACGAGCGTGTCGTGCTGGCGCAGGTCGAGCACGCGCTCAAGCTGATCGGGAGGCCCACGCGCGTGGCGGTGCTGATCAATCCTGACGACGGCGCGATGGTCCGGCGGGCGTTGCCCTCGATCTCGGCCAGGCTCGGCGCGGTCGAGCATGTCGTGCTCGAGGAAGACGAAACGATCACGCAGGGCGGCTGTATTGTCCGGACGGCCGAGGGCGGCGAGATCGATGCATCGCTTGAGACGCAGATCCGCAGGATCGCGCAGACGCTCTTGCCGCAGGCTGCCCGGGATTCGAGCGACGAGTCGCGGTCGCGTGAGGATCAGTCGCGCAATGATCGTTCGCGAGAGGACAGGGCGGCGTGAATGCGCTGGCGGATCAGATCCGGCTCGTGTCATCGCTTGAGACGGTTGGGGTGGCCGGCCGCGTGGCGGCTCTGCGCGGGCTGACGGTGCTGGCCGATGACTTGCCCTTGCCGGTGGGTTCGGAGATCGAGATCGTATCGACGCGAGTGCGTGGCGAGATCGTCGGGTTCAACGACGGGCGCGCGGTGGTGATGCTTTTCGGCTCGTCGGTGGGCATCCGCCCGGGCGATGTGGTCCGAGGCGGGCACGCGGCGCAGGTGGCGCCGATCAGTGATTTCCTGCTCGGGCGCGTGGTCGATGCGCTCGGCAACCCGGCCGATGACAAGGGCATGGTGCGCGACACGGTGCTACGCCCGATCGACGCCAAGCCGATCTCGCCCATGCAGCGGGCGCGGATCGATCGGCCGATCTGGACGGGCGTTCGCGCGATCGATCTGATGACGACGCTTGGTCGCGGGCAGCGGATGGGCGTGTTTGCCGGGCCGGGCGTGGGCAAGAGCACGCTGCTGGGCACGATCGCCAGGCGTTCGTCGGCTGATGTGAATGTGATCGCGCTGATCGGTGAGCGTGGGCGCGAGGTGCGTGAGTTTATCGAGCAGTCGCTGGGTGAAGTTGGGCTTGCTCGGTCGGTGGTGGTGGTGGCGACCGGTGATGAGCCGCCGTTGATGCGGCTGCGGGCGGCGAGGCTCGCCTGCGCGATCGCTGAGCATTTCCGTGACGCCGGACGCGACGTGCTGCTCATGATGGATTCGGTGACGCGGTTTGCGCACGCGCAGCGGCAGGTGGGGCTGTCGGTGGGTGAGCCGCCGGCGACGAAGGGCTACACGCCCAGTGTGTTTGCGGAACTGCCGGTATTGCTCGAGCGGGCGGGCGGCGTCGATGCCAGTGGGGGCTCGGTGACGGGGCTCTACACGGTGCTCGTCGAGGGCGACGACATGACCGAGCCGGTCGCGGATGCGGCGCGGGGTATTCTCGATGGGCACATCGTGCTCTCGCGGAAGCTGGCGCACCGCGGCCGCTACCCGGCGGTGGACATTCTTGATTCACTCAGCCGGGTTGCCAACGAGATCGTGGACGATCACCACCGCGTGGCTCGGGATCATCTGCGCCGGCTCGCGGCCGCGTACGCGAACATCGAGGAGCTCGTGCAGATCGGTGCGTACGCCAAGGGTTCGGACCCGGAGTCAGATATCGCGGTGATGTACCACGAGCGGATCGAGGAATTGGTCCGCCAGTCGGCCGGCGATGACACCTCGCCCGAGAAGGCCCGCGACTGGATGCTCAGGCTGGCGATGGAGTCGAGCGAGAAGCTCCGGTTGTTGCGGAGCGGGGCCGCGCGGAACACGGAAGCCGGCGGGGGTGGTAGCTGATGGCGCGCTTTCGGTTCCGACTCCAGCCGGTGCTGCGTCAGCGTGAGCTGGCCGAGCGTGATGAGCAGCTCGTGGTTGCGGCGATCGAGCGCGATCGGCTCGGGCTTGAAGACCGCCTGCGC
>CAXBOF010000532.1:0-2254 GCA_963977205.1 uncultured Phycisphaera sp.
AGAAGGCCCGTCAATCGGGGGATGACAAGACCTCGATCATGTTCAACACGGCTGACAAGCCCGGTGCTCTCGTCAGGGTGCTGCAGGTCTTCGAGGCTGCCGGTGTGAACCTGACGCACATCGATAAGCGTCCAAGTCGTGTCAAGAACTGGCAATACACGTTCTTCATCGACGCAGAGGGCCATCGCGACGAGCACGGGCTCGCCTCGGCGATCGAGCGATCGTCGGCTCACTGCAAGGATCTGACGGTTCTTGGCAGCTACCCGCGCTCCCGCCGGATTCTCTAACCGGCTTCACACGATCCAAGTCTGACTATCTGGTTGTCGCAACGCTCGGTTTGAGGCGAAGGTGGGCGATTCGTCCGGATCGTCGGGATCCGCGCGTGCACGGTGAGCGGAAAGCTGTGATAATAACCGCGAGCATGTCCGCGCCAGAAGGGACGGACATGGGCAGGGTTTTGGTTGGGTGTCGGTTGTTTCCGGGGCTCAATCAAACTCTTGGGGCCAGTTGAGCTTCGGGCGTGGGTCCGGTAGCGTACTCGGCACCCAGGTCGGGCCCCGTGTCGGACGGATACGGCAGGCGCTCGACAGACATGCGAATCCCGAGCGAGGGCCAGGCGTCCGTGATGGCCGGTGGACTTCGTTCTTGCCGGGGCTGTGCTCCGGACGGGATCGAGCAATGCAAGCCAAAGGCGCGTCACGGATGCGAGCCGGCGGCGAAGCGGGACACCCACCGGGGACAGGAAGCAGCCATGAGTCGTTCATTCAATGCGCGTCGTCCGTATGTCCGCCAGACCAAGTCGATCACTCGCCGAGCGAACCAGGACTTGGTGAGCAAAGCGGGTCAGGCTCCCATCGATCGCCCGATGGTCGAGCAGCTCGAGCCGAGGAAGCTCCTCTTCTCGATCACGATCGATGGCTCGAACCAGGACGAGCACGGCAACTTCTACGAAGACGCCTACTTCGCGTATTTCATCCCGTACTTCTTCAGCTCGCAGGAGCCCAACGAAGACGAAGACGAGACACTCATCGAAGACCTCAACGATGAGCTGCAGGGCCAGGGCCCGATCAACCCGGGCAACCAGCGCGTACTCGCGGGCTCCAATATTCTGGTGCAGAACCCCGGCATCGGTCTGAACCGGGCATCGGTGGCCATCGTGGCACCTGTGGACGCCGATGGTCAGGTCATCACCGAGCAGACAAGACTCGACGCCGATATGGCTTTCGAGGACGATCAGTTCTCGCTGATCACCCTGGCGACCAACACCCCGTTCGGATTCCGCAACATCTACACAAGCGCTTCATTCACCGTGGGCCCGGGCTTTGGCAGCGGACCCGGCGGCGTCGGCCTGCTCAACGGCGCGCTCGAAGTTCAGACGCTCTTCAACGGCGAGGTGCAGCGCACCTACACCCAGGCCGACCTGGCCGCCATCAATCCCAACGGCACGGGCACATACACGTTCAACGCCATCGGTGGCGACATCGGCGCCTTCGACGAGATCAAGTTCATCCAGACCGAGACCGCAGGAAACCCAGGTGTGGTCGCGGCCGATTTCACGCTCGACGATTTCATCTACACGCCGCCCTCAACCGAGTTCACCCCGATCGTCGAGGACCGTGTCTACGGCGCATACATCCGCATCACGGGCGACATCGGCGCGACGGCGACGCTCACCGACCTTTACGGCCGGGACATGGAGCAGACGATCAAGCTCGGTCAGCAGACCGGCACCAACTTCGTCTGGGGCGATTTCGACGGCGACGGCATCCCCGAATACAACGACGGCATCGGACGCATCGACCTCTCCGGATTCGGCGAGGGCGAGGACTCGTCCGTTTACATGACCGGTGGTCTGATCGAAACCTTCACCGGGGCGCCCCCGATCGAGGCCGAGTTCGTCGAGGACGGCTTCGCTTGGCTCTTTGATGAAATCGATTTGATCGATCAGTTCGAAGCATCCGGCTTCGGGTTCTTTACGCTCCCGGACGGCGAACTCGGCTCAAACGGTCTTCCCAATGCCTCGGCCCAGGTCATCATCGGATCACCGTTCGATCGACCCCAACTCGGATACAACCCCGACGGCACGCCGCAGGGCAACAACGGCTCGTTCGTCGATCCCAATCAGGGCGTCTTCCTGACCGACGGCTCGAACATCGGGGATGTCATCCTCAACTCGATCCAGATGGGATCGAGTAGGTTCAGCGGCTCGGTGGACACCTTCGCAGTCGGCGTGAACTACGGCAGCCTCTCGGTC
>CAXBOF010000533.1:0-2253 GCA_963977205.1 uncultured Phycisphaera sp.
GAGCTGCGGGCGCAGTTCACCGAGCGCATCGAGTCGATGTTCGCCGGGAAGTGAGCCGATGGGACGATACGAAGACTTTCAGGCCTTCCGCGCCACACTCAACGACCGCATCCTGAAGCCGGGCGAGGACAAGCCCGAGGCCACGCTCGTCACCAAGCGGTTCTTCAACCTCGACAGCAAGGCCTACGAGCCCGGCGCGATCGATGAGAAGCACAAAGAACTGCTAGGGCTCTCCGCCTCGATGGTCCTGCGCTGCGACGACTGCATCGCCTACCACATCAACCGGGCAATCGAGTGCGGCGCGACCGACCAGGAACTCCAGGAAACCTTCGACATCGCCCTCATCGTCGGCGGCTCGATCGTCATCCCCCACATGCGCCGGGCCTTCGAGTTCCTCGACGCCTGCCGAGCAGCGCACGCCGAATCCTAAAGAAACAAACCCAAGCAGGAGACGCCCTTGGCGCACGGCGGCCAGCATGACGAACACACAAACCCCGCCGAGACGCGCAAGCAGGCGGTCGAGGTCGTGCGCACACTCCAGAACGCCGGCCATCGCGCCCTGCTCGCCGGCGGCTGCGTCCGCGACGAGATTCTGGGCCTGCACCCGACCGATTACGACATCGCCACCGATGCCAAACCCGACCAGATCGGCGCGCTCTTCCGCTCCACTGCGCACGTGGGCGCTCACTTCGGCGTCGTCATCGTCCGCACGGGCAAGAGCGAGGGCGTCGAGGTCGCCACCTTCCGGCGTGACGGCGACTACACAGACAACCGCCGCCCCGATTCCGTCGAGTTTGCAACCGAAACCGAGGACGCCAAGCGGCGCGACTTCACCATCAACGCCCTCTTCCTCGATCCGCTGGCGTCCGAAGATGCCCCGACGATCCATGGCCACGTCGTCGATCACGTCGGGGGCCTGCCCGATCTCAAGGCGGGCATCATCCGGGCTGTGGGCAAGCCCGAGGACCGCCTGCGCGAAGACCATCTGCGTGCGCTCAGGGCCGTGCGATTCGCCGCCCGGCTCGGCTACGAGATCGAACCCGAAACCGCAAGAGCGATCCGCGAGCATGCCGGCCACCTCGGCGGCGTGAGCGTCGAACGCATCGGCCACGAACTCCGCCGGATGCTCGCCCACCCAAGCCGGGCCGAGGCTGCAAGGCTCATTATTGAACTGGGCATGGAAGCCCCGATCTTCGGCGACCAGATCGAGCACCCGCTCATCAGGCTCTCGCGATTGGCACCCGAGGCCCCGTTCGAGTGGGCACTGGCGGCGTGGATTCTGGACCGCCAGGGCCAAAGCGCCCAGATCGCGCCCTACCGCCGAGCGCTCTGTCTCTCCAACGACGAGTCGGCTCTGGTCTCCTCTGTCATCGAGATCGCGGGCATTCTGGCCGGCCAGTGGGAGGCCCTGGGCGTAGCGGCCCAAAAAAGATTGGCCAGCCGGGTCGGCTTCGACGGGGCTCTGACGGTGCTGGCTGCCGATGACTCGTCCTCAGCGATGATGGTTCAGGGGCGGGTTGAGGAACTCAGCCAGACCCCCGGCGGATTGGCGCCAGAGCCGTTTTTGGGCGGCGACACCCTGATCGAGATGGGTCACCAGCCAGGCCCCCAATTCGCGGGGGTGCTCCGCGAGGTCTACGACGCTCAGCTGGAAGGACGAATATCGGACGTTGTGGGTGCCCGGGCTTTGGCGCAAAAACTGCTGACTGCCGGGAACCAACCCTGACGATGTGCGTCTAAGTATGAAGAACGCCCTGTGACGGGCGCGCGGTCTCATAGGAGGCCACCGGATCCATCGATTCTTCGCCGGATCGAAGGGGCATTCGGATAAGATGAAGTGCACGCCCGTTGAACGGGTTCATTGCCGCAGCCGCAGCCGGGTTCACCGGTGTGTGTAGTGGTTTGGAGAGGAATTGCAATGCCAAAGAATCGAACCAGACGCGCCGGGATCCTCGGGCGAGCCGCCGCCGGCGTGGTGGCCGCTGCGGGCCTTGTCCTGCTGGCCACTCCCGCGCAGCCTGCTGCCGCTGCCGCGATGACGTTTGCCAGCCAGCCCACGCACGAGATCCTGCTGAGTACGGGCCAGACCGTGAAGGTCAAGATCCTCAAGGAATCCGATTCCGAGGTCGAGGTCAATCTCTACGTCGGCTCGATGTCCGCCCCGCGCACCTACCAGCGCAGCGAGATCGTCTCGATCACCGAGATCGGTCAGTCCACCGCCAGCTCTGCAGCGCCCACCAAATCAACCAAGAC
>CAXBOF010000534.1:0-2251 GCA_963977205.1 uncultured Phycisphaera sp.
GTGCGCCGTCGCCGCCGTCGCCACCATCGCCGGCAGGATCGCCGTCGCTGCCCGGTCCTCCCGGCCCCCCATTGGGCTTGTAGGGGTTTTTCGGGTCGTTGCCCGGCCAGCCCGGCGCACCGTCAGGCGCGTGCGGGTTGTTGGGGTCGTCGCCGCTGCAGCCGTAGCAGTTCGGGTTGAAATCGGGATGGTATTCATTCCAATTGCCGCTCTTGAGCCAGTTGTGATAGGCGCTGTTTTCGGGCTCAATCGGGTGGAACTCCGAGCCCTCGCCGTAGTGGGCGATCTCGGTGTCGTATATTCCCGCGATGAGGAACGCATGGGAGAGCAGCGTGGCCCGGGCTTCTTCATCGATCGCGGGCGACTCGGGCTGCGTCGAAAGGCTACCGAGCATCGCGATGAGCTGATTCAGATCGGCTGATTCGACGAACCCGTTGCCATTAAGATCGGCGCGGCGGTCCTGCTGTGAGGCATAGCCCAGCCACGCCGAGAAATCCGCCGAGTTCGTCCGCCCGTCGCCGTTCAGATCCGCCCCGGCCGGTTCCAGGATCGCAGCGTGCCAGAGGCCCAGATTGTCCTCAAGGTTCACTGCAATCCGGCCCCGCTCATCGACGTCACAAGCCTGGACGATTCGCATGTTAGAGCCCACTGCGAGTGAATCGAGTTCCACGGCCTCATCGGCGATCCAGATCACGCCGGCTTCGCGCGTGTACTCCCAGCGGGTCGAAATCTGGCGCGCGGTGCCCACGATTGCCCCGGAGTTGTTCACCCCCTCGGCTACCGCCGAGTTGGCCCATGCTGGCAACGTCAGTCGGACCGCTGCCCCTTCAACCCATGCCACAGGTTCGGCGTGGAAGGATTCGTTGCTTTCGTAGCCCACGACGAGGCCGGGCCAGGAGCCGTCGTTGACCCTTGAATTGCGTCCTTTGATCAGTTCGAGCCGCTCGTGCTCGCCGGCTTGCGACCAGACCGATGCTGCGCCGTTGCGGGAGCCGTACCAGTAGCCGGCTTCATCGATGTGAGACGTGAAGCCCGGGCGAACGACCGTGGTGTCGGCTTCCTGCAGAACAGTGAGTCCGCTGGCGCGACCAAAGCCCGGCTGTGCCTGCCAGACCGCGAAGGCATCGCCCACACGACCCACCGCGTCGCCGGCTTCGGTGAGTCCCGTGACCCAGGCGTGCCGTCCTGGCTCGGATTCCAGCACCTGCACACGGTACGCCTGAGCGTGTGTCGACGACGCGACAGCCATGCCAACCAGCATCAGCATGGTGCCCGCCGAGGATAGAATCGAATCCCGCATGTCGAACTCCTTCTCGAGATCGAGAATCGCCGACCCGGCCGACCCGGCAGATTCGGTTTTCGGACATGCTATCAGAGACGCGACCGGACCGTGCAAGTGCCGCTGCAAGGCCTGCTGCCCGACACTAAGCTATGTGAACATCTGTGCCGACAAGGGAGTGGAGCGTCAGAAATGAGTTCGGAACGCGGCAACATCGAATCCACACTCAATGAGAACCGCACGTTCGAGCCGCCCGCGCCGAGGGGTGCGCCTTGGCTGATCGGTTCGCTGGACGAGTACAAAGAGCTCTACAAGAAATCGATCGAGGACCCGAAGGCGTACTGGGGCCAGGCGGCCGAGGAGTTCCACTGGTTCCACAAATGGCGCCAGGTGGTCCAGTTTGAGGCGCCCGATGCCAAGTGGTTTGTCCAGGGGCAGACCAACCTCTGCTACAACTGCGTCGACCGGCACGTCAAGGAAGGTTTCGGCGATGAGGTCGCGCTCGTCTGGGAGGGCGAGCCGGTGGGCGAGGAAGGCCCGGAGACCCAGAGCTACACCTACGCGCAGCTCCAGAAGGAAGTCGCCAGGTTCGCCAATGTTTTGCGCGGGCTCGAGGTGCACCGGGGCGATGTCGTCACGATCTACATGGGCATGATCCCCGAGCTGACCATCGCGATCCTGGCGTGCGCCCGCATCGGTGCGGTGCACAGCGTGATCTTCGGCGGCTTCAGCTCGCAGGCGATCGCCGATCGTGTCGAGGATGCCAAGAGCAAGGTCATCGTGACGTGCGACGGGGCGTGGCGGCGGGGCAATGTTGTGCCGCTCAAAGAGAACGTCGACGCGGCGATCGAGATTCTCAAGAAAGCTAAGAAGAAGGTCGCGGCGGTGGTGGTGCGGCAGCGCTGCAAGAACGGCATCGAGTGGCACGAGGAGCGCGACTACTGGTGGCACGATCTCGTGCACGAGGTGGAT
>CAXBOF010000535.1:0-2250 GCA_963977205.1 uncultured Phycisphaera sp.
TTGCTTTAACGCGTGCTCTGCATCGAGCTTTGAAGGTTTGTCCGCTGCCTTACGATCGCGGCTCGTCAGAGGCCTTTCTGAGCACTCACCGTCAGATCCGCCTTGGCGTTGGCTGGTACGGATTCGACATGCAGGCGTTTGGCGCGGTGGTTGGACCAGTCGGTGACCTTCGCGTCGGGGGAGTCGGCTCCCTGCTTGATGGAGAGGATGTCGTAGGTGTTGTTGCGCTGGGCGGGGGTGAAGCCGGCGTCGCGGATGAGCTTGCAGAGGACAGCCTCGTCGAGGCAGTAGGTTGTGCCGGCGGAGCTGACGACGTTCTCTTCCATCATGACCGAGCCCATGTCGCTGGCGCCGAACTGGAGGCCGACCTGCCCGACGTGGGGGCCCATCGTGACCCAGCTGGCGCCGATGGAGTAGATGTTGTCGAGGTAGAGGCGGCTTGCGGCTTGTGTGCGGAGGTAGTCGGTCGAGCCCGAGAGGCGGATGCGGCGGCCGAACTCCTTGTGGGCTTTGGGGTCGCTCTCGCCTTGCAGCACCGCGACGGCATCGCCCGGGAAAACCGCTCCGGGCTCGCGGTCTTCGGGCTGGCTTCCCCATTCCTTGACACGGCCCAGCGCCGTGTTATCGCGCTGGAAGGGCCAGGAGATGAATGCCTTGTAGTGGCCGCCCGGCGGCTGGTGATCGGGCGGTACGAGCTCGCCCTCGTGGTGACGGGTGTAGGGGCTGCCCTCGCCGAACTCCATGAGAGCTTTGTCCTGCCACTGGCGGACGAGTTCCATGTGATGGATGCGGTCGGCGAGTCCTTCGATGTGCCCGAACATCATTGTGGCGCTGGTGTACATGCCAAGCGAGTGCGCGACGTACATGGTGGTGAGCCACGCCTCGGCGTCGCACTTGCCGAGGCCGATCTTTGTGCGCACGGGGCCGGCGAAGATCTCGCCGCCGCCGCCGGGCAGCGAGTCGAGGCCCGCGTCGCGGAGTCGGATCATGACCCAGCGGAGTTTCTCTTCGAGGTTCTTGCCGGGCGGGTTGAAGAAGTGGACGAACTCGATGAATTCGGGCGGGCTAAAGCCATGGACGTGGATGTGCGGATAGCGCTCTTTGATGCCGTGGAGCAGGTCGATGTACCAGTCGAGGGGGAGCTCGGGATTCATGCCGCCCTGCATGAGGACCTGCGTGCCGCCGACGGCCGAGAGTTCTTCGATTTTCTCGAAGAGCTGTTCGTACTCGAGCGTGTAGGCGTCGTGGTCCTCGGCTGTGCGCTTGAAGGCGCAGAAGATGCACTTGGCGGTGCAGATGTTGGTGTAGTTGATGTTGCGGTCGATGACGTAGGTGCGGAGGCTGTCGCCGTGGATGGCTCGGCAGCGTGCGTCGGCCCATCGGCCCAGCTCGAAGAGTTCTTGTTGCTCGAGGAGTTTGAGCCCTTGCTCGGGGGTGAGGCGGAGAGCGCCCTGGGCGATGTCGGTCAGGAAGCCGGGGTCGAAGGCGTCGGCGTCGGGCTTGGTGGGCAGGGGCTGGTAGATGGTGCTCATGCGGAATCCTTCTCTGGGAGCCTTGCTTTGGGAGCCTGGCTCCTGGCTTCTTGATTTTCAGGAAGCATTGAAATGATATCCACCCGTCAGTGCGGGGCTGTGCGGGCCTGACTGGCCGGGGCTTTCGTCTGAATGGCTTGTCTGGGTGTGACTTGCGCAGCTCGGGCAACATGAAACCGATGGTGGATTGTTGAGAGGGGACCAGACGAGATGATGATCCAGCAGCACACCTCCGCGGCCTTGTCCCGCCTTAAGCGGGGGGTCTATCTCTGCGCGACGGGACTCTTCCTGGCGGCCCTGATCCAGCTTTTCGTCTTCGGGTTCGTGCACTTCACGGACGTCCGATATCAAACGCTCGAGAACCCGAATCCGGGCGAGCACCGGGCGGTGGTGGTGACGCAGACCGCGACCGCGGGCGTTCGTGCGGGCGGGGCGGCTCAGGAGGCCGGGCCTCAGCCCGAGCCGGTAGCGATCGAAGTCCAGGCCGCAGCCCAGAACGTGCCCGACCCGAACCGCGTGGCCAGCACGTTTGATGTGTTCCTCAAGCGGTTCAGCCAGGGGGCTGTCGTCGTCGGGATTTTCTCGGCGGTGGGGCTTGCGGTGCTGACACTGCTTGGGGCGATCGTGGCGGGCGGGGCGTCCGTGCCGGGCGTGGAGAAGGCGGTCTCAGCATGCATGTGGGGGCTGGGGCTGTGTCTGCTTGCGCTGCCCTGGCAGG
>CAXBOF010000536.1:0-2241 GCA_963977205.1 uncultured Phycisphaera sp.
CGGGCATCTCGGCGATGTGCCAGTCGATGAACTGCTGCTGATTGCCGAGCTGCACCATGTTGAGGTAGGGGTAGCGCGTCTTCATATAGAAGGCCATGCGCGCCATCCGACCGCGGTAGTTCAAGCCGTACTGGTTCGGGTCGAACTGTCCCGGGAAGGTCCCGAACTGTTTGTTGCCGCGTGAGCTGTTGATCGAAGGATTGCAGGCGTGGAGTTGGTGAAGGTCGCTGTAGTCGGAGCCGCTGCTGCCGACACCGAGACTGACGGGCCAGGTGTGCTCGCGGTTCCATGTTGCGCCCGAATCCCAGCCAGAGGGAATCGAAGCGCCGTTGTAGACCAGAATAATGTTGGCGAGGTTGTTCGGATCTTCTTCGATATTTTGGAGATGGATCCTCGCGTCGCCGTAGCTGCGTGTGATAGCGCTATTGAGCAGCGGGTTGAGCTGAGCTTGTAGCGTCGCCGCGTCAGTGCCGGTGATCGAGTCGTAGTACCCGGCGGGCGGGTCGGCCATCGCGACCGATGCCATCCCGAAGGCAAGACAGATTGACGTCACTGATGTGTTCATACTGACCTCTCTCCTCATCCCCCGACAAAGCGTACCCGAGTGTGGGAGAAAGAGATGTAAAAATGGCATCAAGCTGTCCGCGATGTGTGTCGGCAAACGGTAAGAACACCGAGGGGTTCGCCCTATAACCGGGTCTTAGGTGGATATACTCGTCCTCAATCGTTCAGGAACCAAACAGAGCACTGCCCGGGACTTTGGCGTGGTGTTCCAAGAGTGGAGGTATCAGCAGTGAAAGGTCGTCTCTTTGCTCTCGTTGCACTGAGTGCCGTGGTCGTCATCGGCAGCTCGGGCTGCACCACCGTCTCGCGCGGTCTCGGCAAGATTACCGCCAACAAATACGCCAAGCCCCGCAGCGGCACGGTCTGGACCGTCGCCCCGCCCCAGCTTGAGCCGCCGGCACCCGACAAGAAAAACGTTTACATCTCGTTCCGCAATATCAGCGATGCCTCGGACATCAATCTGACCCAGGAGCTGCGTCAGGCCGCGACCGATCAGGGCTGGACCGTTGTCAATGATCCGACCAACGCGACCTACCGCCTCCGCGCGAGCCTGCGTTTCTTCGGCGAGGTCGAGCCTGAGTCCGGCGGCAAGAACGTCGCCAACAAGATGGGCTGGATCACCGGCGCCGCCACGGGCATCGGAACGGGCGTGCTCGTGGCCGACGCGACCAACAGCTGGGGCTACGGCGCCGCTGCGGGCGCTGGTGCTGGCGGTCTGGCCGGCATCGGCATCGCCAACGCATCCACACCCCGCGAGTGGGCCGCGATCATCGACTTCGTGCTCGAGGAGTACAGCGAGTCGCCCGTCGAGTTCGAGAAGTTCACCGACAGCAGCTCAGACGCGTCCACCGGCGCCGGCACCGGCAACGACCGCATGTCCGATGCGGGCCGCACCAACACGGGCAACAGCTCCAACGCCACCATCACCACGACCAGCAACTACTTCCCCCACGGCCTGCGTCTGTCGGCCTGGGCCAACCAGATGAACATGTCCGAGGAAGAGGCGCTGCCGCTCATCCAGGACCGCATCAGCAAGGTCGTCACGCAGATGCTGCCTCAATAATCTGAATACTGACTACCATTCACAGCGGCCGCTCTTCGGGGCGGCCGCTTTTTTTGGGCTGCATTCTGCAGGACCTGCACGTTTCTGCTAGTCTCCGACCTCCCAAAGTGATCCCCCACTCTTTCCTTTAGGAGGTGGAGCCATCGACTCCGAGAGCCTGCAGAAACTGCTCGCCGTGGTGCTCTACTGCACCGTACTCCTGTTTATCGGCTACCTCGCGTCCAAACGGATGCGCGACATCCGCGACTACTTCGCCGGCGGCAAGCGGCTCGGGTTCATCAACGTCGCCTTCTCGGCGCGAGCAACCGGAGAATCCGCGTGGCTCCTGCTCGGGCTCACGGGCACGGGATTTGCCATCGGCATCCAGGGGCTGTGGGTAGTGCTGGGCGAGATGCTCGGCGTGGGGGCTGCGTGGCTTCTCATGGCCAGGCGGTTCAAACGCCTCTCGGATAAGTACGACTCGATCACTGTGCCCGACTACCTCGAATCGCGCCTGCGCGACACCGGGCACTGGCTCAGACTGATCGCCGCCGGCGCGCTCGTGATCTTCGTCCCGATCTACGCGGGCTCGCAGGTCTTCGCCACGGGCAAGGCGTTCAACGCGTTCCTCGACA
>CAXBOF010000537.1:0-2241 GCA_963977205.1 uncultured Phycisphaera sp.
TCATAGGGCGTTGCCAGCTCATCCACGAGGCCGGCCGCGTTGCGCACGCGGACGGACAGCTCGCCCTCTTCGACAACCAGTTCAGTCACCGCGGTCCGGGAGATCGCCTCGTTGAACGTGCCGCGGAGGTCCTCGTAGTCGACCGCCAGATCCTGGAGCCGATCGAGGTACACGTCGGCCGCCAGATCCGCCCGCAGGAGCGAATACCCAAAGAGCCCCGCCGCCACGACGACCGCAGCCGTCACGCCACGCGAGACCCAACGGATCGGATTCAGACTCGGTTTCGGCTCCGCCATCGTTTCATTCCTATCGGCCAGCCCGGCCCGGGTTCATCCGAATCCTCCCGATCCTCTGGTAGTCTGCCCTCAAACCGCATTCTGGAGATCGAAACATGGTCAGCAGCACATCACGCCGGGCGTTTCTTGGGGCGATGGGGCCGGAGCCGTCACCGTGAGCGCCGTCCTGACCTTACACGAGGGCATCGACACCACAAACTCCGCGGCTGGCTCTGGAGCAAACACCGCATCCTCACCGTCGCCATCATGCACGACCAGTTCGAAGGCCTCCGCATCAGCCCGAGCGTGTACTCGACGATCGAAGAAGTGGACCGGTTCAGCGAGTTGATGGAGCAGGCTGCCAAGCACGGCATCGAGGGCTGATCACCCCGCAAACTTCCTGACGCAGATCGTGTTGTTCTGCCCACCAAAGCCGAAGCTGTTGGACAGGCACACGTCCACACCGCCCGCAGCCGTGCAATCGCGGGGCGCGTTGGGTACGTGATCGAGATCACAATCCGGGTCCGGGTGCGTCAGGTTCGCTGTCGGCGGGATGATGCCCGTCTTGATCGCCTGCAAACATGTAATCAATTCGACCGCGCCGGCCGCCTGAATCAGATGCCCAAGCATGCTCTTGACGCTCGAGAATGGCACCTTGGGTGCCAATTCACCGAAGACTTTTTTGACGCCCGCCGTCTCGGTCTTGTCGTTCTCTTTGGTGCCCGTGCCGTGAGCGTTGATCCAGTGCACCGCGGGTCGGCCGCTGGCGTCCTTCGTCGCCGGGTCGATGCCCGCCTGCTCGAGCGCCCTGCGCATCGCGGCCGCGGCTCCTGCGCCCTCGGGGTGAATGTCCGTGATGCGGTACGCGTCGGCGCTCGACCCGAAGCCGGCGACCTCGGCGATGATGTTGGCGCCGCGTTTCTTGGCGTGCTCGAGCGATTCGAGGATGACCATCCCCGCGCCCTCGCCCATGACAAAGCCCTCGCGCGTCGCGTCGAAGGGTCGGCAAGCCGTCGCGGGGTCGTCGTTGCGCTTGCTCATCGCCGTCAGCCGAATGAAGCCGGTCATACCCAAGGGGTGGATCATCGAGTGCGAACCGCCGGCGAGCATCACGTCCGCATCGCCCCGACGGATCAGCTCGAACGCCTCGCCCACGGCCTGTGTGCTCGCAGCGCACGCGGTCATGCAGTTGGACACCGGCCCGCGACACCCAAGCTCGGCCGAGACGTGCGCGATGCACATCGCCGGCTCCTGCTCGAGCTCTCGGTCGGCAACCAGATTGCTCGAGGCCGCCCGCATCCAGCGCTGGAAATCGATGCTCCGACTCTCGTCGTCCCAGCCCTCGTAGTTGCTCCGCACGAAGTTGTCCAGGTCCATGCGCCCCTCGCCCGAGCCGAGGTACACACCGAACCGCCTGGGATCGACCGCACCGCTTGCGCGAGGACCCCCCGCATTGAGATCCTTTGGCCCAAAGCCCGCGCTCGCCCAGGCATCGACGGCCGCCGCCAGCGCGTACTTGGTCGCAAGGCTGGCGCACTCGTGGCGCTCGGCCCGCTCACCGAGGTGGTCGGCCAGCGCAAAGCCCGAGACCTGCGAGGCGAACGTGGTGGCAAATGTCCTGGCGTCGAAGTGTTCGACCGCGCGGATCGAGCTCTCACCCCGGAGCATGCGCTCCCAGACCGAGCCCAGATCAGCGCCCAAGGGCGTGACCCAGCCGGCGCCCGTGATGACCACGCGCGTGCCGCTCACTCGCCGTCGCTCTCCTCGTACTCATCCTCGCCTTCGTCCTGATCGTCGCGGTTGAGGTTGAGCTTGTCCGGGTTCAGAACGCGAACAAGGCCGTCCTTCAGACGACGCTCGGAGAAGTTGATGATGAGCCCGAGCTCGACGTCCGCAGCGCGGAGCTTGGAGCGGAGCGCGAGGCGCTCGAGCGAGCCGATCTGACCCGGGCGGGCCAGGATCTCGA
>CAXBOF010000538.1:0-2237 GCA_963977205.1 uncultured Phycisphaera sp.
CTGTGCTTTGAAGGAGGAAAGTGCTCATGAGAGCCAAGTTGAATCGTGCATTTACGCTTGTCGAAATTCTGATCGTTGTGGTGATCCTGGGCATCCTTGCCGCTGTGGTCATCCCCCAGTTCGTGAACGCGTCTGACGAGGCCCAGGTCGGCAACGTCGAGACCCAGCTGCGCACGCTTCGTACGCAGATCCAGCTCTTCCGTGCTCAGTCGGACACCAACGACTTCCCGGCACTGGTTGAGGGTGACGACGACGGCGCCGTCACTTGGGAGCCCATGATCACGGCTCAGCTCCTGCAGGCCGCTCCGGTCAACCCCCGCACCAACTCGTCAACGGTCACCGAGACCGACGAGACTGGCGTGACGGGTATGGACTCGGCCATGGCTGACACCGCAGTGGGTTGGTTCTACAACCCCGAGACCGGTGAGATCTGGGCCGCCTCGTTCAACGAGAACTACCGCGACCCGGCAGACGACAACACCGGCGAGCCCTGGATTCACGCCGACTAATCTTCAAGCATTCCGAATGCAACACACTGCGGTCGGCCCGAAAGGGCCGGCCGTACTTTCGAGTCTGAAAGTGACAGGAATCACCTGCCTAGGGCACAAGCGAGGAAGCCATGTCGAACCAGCACGCAAGCACGGGTAAGTCGCGACTCCAGACGGTTCTTCTGGCCGCGATCGCGGGCCTCCTGGCCGTCGACGTCGGGCACCGCTTTGTGAGCGAAGATGCCGCTCCGCAGGCCGCGGGCGATCAGGTAATCCCCGTTTCGTACCAACCCGAGAACGACCCGGACATGCTCGCCAATCCGCTGCGCCAGCGCATGCAGATGATCGACCAGCT
Source organism: uncultured Phycisphaera sp. (assembly GCA_963977205.1). GTDB lineage: Bacteria > Planctomycetota > Phycisphaerae > Phycisphaerales > UBA1924. The sequence goes on from CAXBOF010000538.1 coordinate 844, forward strand.
CAAGAGCATCGATCGCCGGATGACCTCGATCGAGAGCCAGCTCAAGGGCAAGCTCCGCGTCGAGGTTCTCAACTTCCCGGCCCCCAAGGCTGAAGGAAAGGATTAATCCGATGAACGAGCGTTCGTCCAAGCTGGGCGGGGCCAGGCGTCAGGGTGGCTACACGCTGCTCGAGCTGATGGTGGTGCTCGTACTCATGGGTATCGCCGCGGCTCTGGTCATTCCCAACGTGCGTGGCAGCGAGAACATCCGCATCCAGACCGCGGTCCGCGCGATCGCCTCGGACATCATGTACGCCCAGAGCGATGCGCTGGCGTACCAGGCTCGCCGAGCGGTGGTCTTCGATCCGGCCAGCAACGACTACTGGATCGCCGAGGTCAGCAGCGACGAGCTCGATTTCGATACCGACGCCATGTACAAGATCGACGGCCCCGATCAGCGATTCCTGGTCGATGTTGATATCACCAGCGGCGGCGCGGCTCAGATCGTTTCGGCCGACTTCGACGGCGACGAAGTGCTCATTTTCGACGAGCTCGGCGGACCCGTGGCAGCGCTCGATAGCGATGGACCCAGCGCCGGCGGCAATATCGTTGTTGGCGGCGACGACGGGACGGCGTACCAGCTTGCCGTCGAGCCGTACACGGGGCGTGTCACCGTGCAGCGTTTCGGCGCAGTTGCAGGCGATGACGACTAACGACCGAGCCGGGGGTGTGGGATGACGAAGCAGCAGAGCAAGCGAAAGACAGCGCTGTATGCACTGGGCCTCTTTGGGGGTCTGATCTCTGTTGCGGTGTGGGGCAAGATGCGTTTCGTGACCGATCTGCCGAAGATGGCGTACGCCGTCCCGGAAGATCAGCAGACTTCCCAGGCCGACCAGGCCGAGGAGCATCTGGACACGAACACGCTCCAGCCCGTGGGTGAGTCCGAAAGCGCGACTCCCTAAGTAGGTGTGAATAAAGCTCCCAGCTGATCCACCTCCCCTATCTTGCCAAAAAACTGAAAGACCCACGAAAGTGCCCATGGAAAGGGGTCGACCAACGTTTCTGAGTTCGGCTCGCATGTGCGGGATTGGAACTTCAAAGCGTTGAAAACGGCTTGTCATGAGCCGAGTGGACCGAGGGGTACCTGGGATGTTGGAATCGCACTTTGCTAGTCGTGGGCTTCGGGCGTGGGGAATTCGTGCCGCCGCTCTGCTGGTGATGGCGTCCGGTGCAGCGTTTGCTGCAATGCCTGCACAGGCACAGCCCGAGGGTGAGCCCTCGCTGAATGAACCGGGCGGCAAGGTGAACGTGGATGAGAACCTCATCACCGAGCTCTTCGTCAACGACGAGGACCTCAACACCGTTCTCCAGCTTCTGGGCGTTCAGGCTCAGAAGAACGTCGTGACCGGGCAGAG
>CAXBOF010000539.1:0-2236 GCA_963977205.1 uncultured Phycisphaera sp.
GCGGGGTCGTATTCGCCCAGGAGATACCCGGTGACGACGCGGCTGTTGATGCCCACGGTTCGGCACATGGCCGCCATCGCAGAGGCGAAGTACTCGCAGTGACCGAGCTTGGAATCGGTCAGGAACCACTCGATCGGATCTTCACCGGCGGCTGCGCTCTCGACATCGAGGGTGTACGCGAAGCCGCCGGTTTCTGCGAGCCATCGCTCGATCTGGGCGGCCGCGAGGTGGTCGGCGTTGACTAGGCGTTCTTCATACTCGGGCTCGATTCCCGCGCCCTTGAGCACGTTCTCGGTGATGGATGTGATGGTCTCGCTCTCGAAACTGGCGGGCGGGGTGAGCCTTGCCGAGAGCTCGGGCATCGCCACGCCCCCTACTCTGGAGAGCACCTCGTAGTTGGTGAGTTTCGACTTTGAGTCCTCGAGGCTCGCGGTGCGTTGATCGTTGTCGACGACCAGCGTGCCGGGCTGGTGCTGGGCGAAATCGATACGGATGGGTCGCCAGACCGTAAAGAGGATGCCGCCATTGGAAGCGCCGGGGGTCAGATAGATGACCTGCTTGAGGTCGGCTTCTCCGGCGTGGTTTTGCTGGTCCCCGATGAAGTCTGTGAAGTTGAACCGCGAGCCGGCTTGTTTGGATGTGAAATCCCGTTCCTGAGCGGTCCGATCCCATCGGCCGTTCTCGTAGGAATTGAGCGCTGTGCCCCGGAGATGGAACACCCGGCCGTTGGCGCCCAGGGAGTGGTCGGTGCGCGGGTCCCGGATCTCGACTTCCATGACGATGGTTGGGTCGTCTGAGATCAGGCCCCCACGGCCGAGTTCGACGGTGTTGCGGAACCCGGTGGCCCTGCCCATGACCGGTCTTGAGAAGCCGCTGATGGTGTTGTCACCGATGCCCCGAGGCAGGAGCACAAACGCGACGATCGAGATCATGAAGATGAGCGAGAACGCGGCCGCGAAGACACCGAGAATCGTGCCCCGGCGCGCGGCCCGATCGGACGTGTCCCGGACCACCGACTCGTACTTGTCGCCGATGCCGAAACTCAGGGCGCCCTCGATCTGCAGAGCCATAGCGGTGTAGCAGAGCAGCGGCACAAAGAGGACGAGCATGAACCCGACGATGAGCATGCTGCTGGAGATGATCGAGGCGAGCACGAGGAAGATCGCCACGAGCAGCATCTGCAGGTCGTCGCGGGGCGACCATCGCTCGAGCGATTTGAGCACTGCAAGCACCGCCACGAACTCGGCGAGCACCTCGATCTTGGGGCCTTCCTGGAGCACGCGGTACGCGGCGTAGAAGACGGCGACAAACGTGCAGATTGCCACGACCCATTGCGGGGCCAGCGGAGCAGTCCGCTGGTACGCGAAGTATCGCACGCCAACGGTGATCGGGATGAGCAGAAGCACAAGCTCGCTGCCTGGCAGCGCGATGACGTAGGTGACCATCGCGGTGATGAGCGTCAGCGTTGTGAGCCATGCGGCGCGGGGCGTCACTTCTCTGACTCCGGCTTGAGGTGTGCACGCGGATCGAGGGTGAGTTTGTCTTCCTGCGCCGGGTCGAGTACGACGACCGCGCCGGGGGTGGTGCCGGGACCGATGGCGACGAGGCCGTCGGTGTGCGCCGAAGCGCGGTGTCCCGCAGGGCGTGCGTTCTCATCGCCGAGAGTGGCTAGAACCGGGAGCCAGACGGGGTCGGGGGTGTCGGAGAAATCGGGCGGGATCGAGACGCCGCAGGAAGGCACGCTGAGTCCGGGGGCGACACCGATCTCGCAGAGTCGGCGGCCGGCTGCCTGGGCGAGCCGCACGGCGGCCTCTGCGGCGGGCTCGCGGTTGTGCAGGCTTTCGTGCGACGCCTCGATGACGATCCAGACGCGACGGGCTCTTGGGGCTGCGGACTCTCTGCTGATAAGCCTGTTCCACTTGGCCGAGGCGCGCCAAGCGATCGAGGAGACGGGGTCGCCCCGGTAGTAATCGCGGAGTGCGAAGAGTTCGACGCCGTGGCCCCGGCGTCTCGGATCGACTCTGCCGTCGTCGCCCGAGGATTCGAGGTCTCCCAGAGTGCCCGGCCTGAGCAGTCGTCTTGCGGGCGTGACGAGCAGTGAATCGCCCGCGTCGAAACGCATGGATTTCTTTGAGATCCCGAAGGGGAACATGGTCATGAGGCGGCCCGGGCCGAGCGCCCACCGGCCGCGATGTGGGAGCGTGGCGGTGGCGCTGACAAACCGCTCGTCTCGCGC
>CAXBOF010000540.1:0-2235 GCA_963977205.1 uncultured Phycisphaera sp.
AGTTCCTGGCGAACATGAGCCACGAGATCCGCACGCCGATGACCGCGATCCTCGGCTACTCGGACTTGATGGCGGGCGACAAAGACGTTGCCAAGAACGCTGACGAATTGGCGCAGATGGCCAAGTCGATCCAGAGCAACGCGAACCACCTGCTGGCGGTGATCAACGACATCCTGGATGTCTCCAAGATCGAGGCGGGGTATCTGAACGTCGATCTGATCGAGACGAACCCGCTCTTCCTGATCGAGGAGGTGGCATCGCTTCTTCGTCCCCGCGCCAAGAGCAAGGGTATCGAGCTCAACGTGCGGTACGACACGGGCGTGCCGAGCGTCATCATCACCGACCCGACGCGTGTGAAGCAGATCCTGTTCAACGTGATCGGGAACGCGATCAAGTTCACGGAGATGGGCTCTGTGACGCTGGGCTTCGGGTATGACCAGGACTCGCGCGAACTGACGCTGACCGTGACCGATACGGGCATCGGGATCTCGTCAGAGCAGCTCGGTGTACTGACGGCATTCGAGCCGTTCATGCAGGCCGACGCTTCGACGTCACGCAAGTACGGCGGCACGGGCCTTGGGCTGCACATTTCCAAGTCGCTGGCGCGGATGCTGGGCGGTGGCATCGAGATCGAATCGGATCCCGGCAGCGGGACGACGGTTCGCGTGAGGCTGCGTGCGACGATGGGGCACGAGGCCGAGATCGTCGAGCCGGGCAACTCGAACCTGCTGCTGAGTCACAGCCGGAAGCAGAAGAAGGAAGAGCGCGCCCAGGAGCGGACGACTGGCAAGCTGAATGGGCGTCGCGTGCTGCTGGCCGAGGACGGCCCGGACAACCAGAGGCTGATTGCGTTCCACCTGCGGAAGGCCGGTGCGGACGTGTCGATCGCCGAAACTGGCGCCAAGGCGATCGAGCTGGCCAGTCAAGTCCAACCCGACATTATCCTGATGGACATGCAGATGCCCGAGATGGACGGCTACGAGGCGACGCGGCGGCTTCGCGCCAGCGGGTGCGGGCTGCCGATCATCGCGCTGACCGCGCATGCGATGGATGGCGACCGGGAGCGTTGTCTCGAAGCCGGCTGCAACGAGTACTTGGCCAAGCCTCTGGACAAGCACACGCTCATTGAGACTTGTCGGGCGTTTGCGGAGTTGGTGTGAGACCGGCCGATCAGGGCAATTCGATCTCGATACGTGTCGGCAGCTGATCGATGCGACGTTCGGGCGGCGTGTCGTCCGTGCCGACGACTTTGGCGTTCTCAGGCAGCCAATTCAGGTCGAGCCAGAGGCCGTCTTCGGGGGTGCGCTCGCACTGAGTGATGTCGATGGTGATGCGGTTGCCCTCGCGCTTGGCGGACCATGAGATGTTGCCAAGGGGCGTGGACAGGTTGTCGATTTTGAGGCCCTCGCCATCGAGCCAGTCGAGGCGGAGGCCGCGCGCGAGTGTGACGCGGTCGGCGTGGCGGTTGACACCCACGAGCATGGCGGTGATGGAGTTGACGAAGTCGCAGGCGACCCATGAGTGCGGGAGGTCGCCGATGAAACCCGGGCCGCGGAGATCGTTGTGGACGACCTCGGGCCACTGACGCCAGCCGGTCGGGGTCTGCTCGCTGAGGAAGTAATCGATCATCTCGTGCGAGCGATCGGGTTTGCCCATGTCGGTCATGGCACCGATGACGCGGACCTCGTAGGGGGTGTAGTCGCGCCACTCGATGTTGCCGTCACGGCGATCGACGAACATCTTCCAGTAGCGATCGAACGTCGCGTCGACGGCTTGTTTGGGGAGTGATGAGAGTTCCCAGACGGGGAAGGCGGCGATGGCGGTCGAGGTGGCGTCGAAGTCGCCGAGCTCGGCGCAGCCGGGGATGTAGTCGATGTCGTGCTGCTGCATCGCCAGTGCGATCGAGTCGGCGAGCGTGGTGCGGAAGTCGGCTTCGAGAGCGGCCCAAGCATTAGCGTCGTCATCGCGGCCCAGCTCGCGGGCGATATTGGCGGCATCCGAAATGCCCAGCAGCACGAAGAAGTCGTCCCAGTACGAGTGCATGGGCTTGGCGGAGTAGCCCTCGTGGCTGATCGATTCGGGGACAAGCCCATAGAAGACGTGCTCGGGTGCGCTGGGATCGCTGAATGGCGCGCCCATGCGCTGGTCGCGGAGGCTCTGGATGTAGGCCATGGCGCGCTGGATGCTTTCGTAGTGGCGTTCGAGGAGTGACGTATCGCGTGTGAAGGCGTAGCA
>CAXBOF010000541.1:0-2229 GCA_963977205.1 uncultured Phycisphaera sp.
GGAATTTGAGACGCCACGACTGGTCCGAGCCGAGCGGGTTGGGCCGGGCAAAGCGGTTCGTCACCGTCGACATCCGCGTCGCCAGCGGCGAGAGCCCTGCGTTCTCCGCCTCCATCGCGGGCTCGATCGTGGCGCTGGCGCCGGTGAACGTCTGAAGCCGAGCGAGGTAGTCCTTGGGATCGCTCCGCATCAATTCCAACGGCAGCACACACACATTCTCACGCCCGACGCGCTCTGACACATGCTCGATCATCCGGTCATACATCAGATACTCGGGTCTGATCGTCGGCGCCCAGCCGGTGGGCTCTTTGCCTGTGCCGATCATCTGCGTCAGTGTGTACGTCCCGCCCGAGCGCACCGCCTGGCGGTAGAGCGCGAGCAGCATCCCCCGCTGCTCGCGGATCGTCAGCAGGATTTTCACGCTTCCAAACGTTCGCACGAGCCGATCGATGACATCCGTGAAGTAGTACCCGCCGAACGACGGATCCGAACTGAGCCTTTCCTGCGAGATCACCGGCACAAGCCCCTTGGACTGCGCCTCATCGAGCAGGGGCCGAAACCGCTTGCGTGCTTCGTCGGGATCGAACGCGAGCGGATCGCACGTCACGAACGCATCGGTCGCCTCGTTGCTCTGACCGTTCTTGGTCGAGAGATAGCCCATCGCCGGGTCCGCAAAGATCCGCCGCTGGAGCCAGGTTGTACCCGTCTTGTGCAGGCCGATGTGAACGATGAGCGGATTCATGGTCATCAGAGTGGTCAGCCTCAAAGCCACCGCGCACCGCGGCTTCTCCACTATCGGCATCCGGAGCCGGAATGCTTACCCATCGCCCCAGAGTGTCTTCCAGAGCAGGTGATGCTGGACAAGCACCGCAGCCACGCAGAGGCAGCACCAGAAGATGATCCGGGACGCCACCACCAGCTGCGTCATGCACCCATACGGCGTGTCATTGCGATACATATCAATGAACGCTCTGCAGTACTCGCGGAATCCCTCTCGCGAGAAAAAGACGACGTAGATCATGCCCATATAAACCGGGATGTTGCCCGCGATCAGCAGGAACCAGTACCACCAGGGGTACGGCTCCATCCATTCGTTCAGCAAACGCAGCCCCGCGCCGATGTCGCCGTCTGCGAGCACGCTCAGCCCTTCTCAGAACGCCGCCTGCGGAGCTCGGCATCGATGAAGCCCTGCAGCTCGCCGTCCAGCACGGTCTGGGGGTTGCCCATCTCAAAGTTGGTCCGGTGGTCCTTGACGCGGTTGTCGTAGATCACGTACGACCGGATCTGTGCGCCCCAGCCGCGATGCTCCAGCTTCCCGCCGGACGCCTCGGCGATCTCGGCTTCGCGGCGTTCTTCTTCGAGCTGCTCGAGCTTGGCGAGCAAAAGCCCCTCGGCCTGCTTGCGGTTCTGGATCTGCTCGCGGTGCGTGCTCGCTACGACCATGATCCCCGTCGGCTTGTGAACCAGTCGGATCGCGCTGGCGACCTTGTTGACGTTCTGACCACCCGGTCCGCTGGAGCGTGCAAAAGCCGTCACTTCCAGATCCTTGTCCGGGATTTCCATGTCGCCGCTGGCCTCAAACTCCGGCGTCACATCGACGGTCGCAAAGCTCGTCTGGCGTTTGCCCTGCGCGTTGAACGGGCTGACCCGCGCCAGACGGTGCGTGCCTCGCTCGCAGTTGAGGTACCCGAAAACGAACGGTCCCTTGATGTGCAGCGTCACGTGGTCGATCCCAACCTCAGTGCCGTAGGACGTGCTGAGCTCTTCGACCTTCCAGCCCTGACGCTCGAAGTAGTAAAGATACATGCGCATGAGCATCTCGGCCCAGTCGTTGGCCTCGGTGCCGCCGTCGCCCGCAGAGATCGTAAAGAAGCAGTTGCGGTGGTCGTGCTTGCCCGAGAGCAGCGACTGCAGCTCGATCTTGTCCATCTGCTTGGTCAGATCAAAGAGCGCATCGTCGGCCTCGACAAGCAGATCATCATCGCCCTCTTCGCGGGCCATCTCGTATGCCAGCTTGGCGTCCTCGAGCTGGGCTGTCACCTTCTGGATCGGCTCGGTCTGGGCCTTGGCGATCTTCATCTCCGCCAGTTCGCGGATCATCTCCTTCGGCAGACGCGTGTGCTCGACCAGGGGCGAGGCCACATTCTCCAGCACGGTCAGCGACGAGAACAGCGCCCCCTGCTGGAACAGCGTGCCGGTCCGCTGCTCAATGTCGGCCGCCTGTCCCTT
>CAXBOF010000542.1:0-2203 GCA_963977205.1 uncultured Phycisphaera sp.
CGCTCCTCGACCGTCTCGACGAGGATCATCTCACGCATCGCCTTGATGCGCGGCCCCTCGAAGAACATGTGCTCCGTCCGCGTCAGGCCGATGCCCTTGGCGCCAAACTCACGCGCCCGGGCAGCGTCGGCGGGCGTGTCCGCGTTCGTGCGGACCGCCATCGTTGCATACTTGTCGGCCCACCGCATCACCTTGGCAAAGTCGCCAGAGAGCTCGGGTGTCACCGTTGAGATCGATCCCGCGATAACCTCACCGGTCCCGCCGTCGATCGAGATCTCGTCTTTGCGGCCGAACTTCTTGCCGTTCACCGTGAACGTGCCCTTGGCGGCATCGATCTGGATCTCACCGGCACCGGCGACGCAGCACTTGCCCCAGCCGCGAGCGACCACCGCCGCGTGGCTCGTCATGCCGCCCGTCGAGGTGAGAATGCCCGCAGCCGAGTGCATGCCATCAACGTCCTCGGGGCTCGTCTCTTTGCGCACAAGAATGACCTTCTCGCCCGCGTGAGCGCGCTCGACGGCTTCATCGGCCGTGAACGCGGGCCTGCCGACCGCGGCCCCGGGCGAGGCAGGCAAGCCCCGTGTGAGCACGTCGGCGATCTCTTTCTTCTTCGGATCGAAGCTCGGGAGCAACAGCTGCACCAGGTCGCCCGCGGGGATGCGGAGCAGCGCCTGCTTCAGTTTTTCCTTCACCATGTCGCAGGCGATTTTCACCGCTGCAGCGCCCGTGCGCTTACCCGTGCGCGTCTGGAGCATGAAGAGGCGTCCCTCTTCGATGGTGAACTCGATGTCCTGCATGTCCTTGTAGTGCTTCTCGAGCTTCGTCTTGATCTTCATCAGCTGATCGAAGACCTTCTTGTTCCACTTCTTCATCTCGACGACGGGCTTGGGTGTGCGGATGCCCGCGACCACGTCCTCGCCCTGCGCGTTGATCAGGAACTCGCCGTAGAAAGCGCTGTCGCCCGTGGAGGGGTCACGCGTGAACGCGACACCCGTGCCGGACGTCTCGCCCATGTTGCCGTAGACCATCGCCTGCACGTTGACAGCCGTGCCGTTGAGGCCGTGGATGCCCTCGATGCGCCGGTAGCTGATCGCCTTGTCGGCGTTCCAGCTCTTGAACACCGCCTCGATCGCCAGCTCGAGCTGCTTGAACGGGTTCTGCGGGAACTCGTCACCAACCTGCTTGCGGTAGACCTCTTTGTACAGCTCGCACAGCTCGACCAGGCCCTCCTCGGGCACATCGGTGTCGAGCTCGACGCGGTATTTAGATTTGATCGTCGCGAAGGCTTGCTCAAACTTCTCGTGGTGCACGTCCATCACGACGTCGCCGAACATGTTGATGAGCCTGCGGTAGGCGTCGTACGCGAAGCGCTTGTTCCCGGTCGCATTGGCCAGGCCCTCGACCGCCTCGTCGTTCAGGCCGAGGTTCAGGATCGTGTCCATCATGCCCGGCATCGAGACCATCGCGCCCGAGCGCACCGACATGAGCAGCGGGTTCTTCGTGTCGCCGAACTTCTTGCCCATCTCCTTCTCGACGAGCGCCATGCCCTTGGTGACCTCGTTCATCAGGCCGTGCGGCAGGCGCGTGCCCGACTCGTAGTACTTGGCGCACGTCTCGGTCGTAATGGTCATGCCCGGGGGTACGGGCAGACCGATCGTGGTCATCTCGGCGAGGTTGGCGCCCTTGCCGCCGAGCAGCGCCTTCATCGAGCCGTCGCCGTCGGTCTTGGTCGCACCGAAGTTGAAGACCATCTTGCCGCCCTTTGCGGGCTTTGGCACAACCTTGCGCCCGCTGGCGCGGATGACGCGCTTGGGTGAAGACTTGGCAGCAGCCTTCTTCTTGCTGGTCTTGGCCGATCTGCTCTTGGCAGAACTGGCCTTGCTCACAGCCTTCTTGGCGGTTGCTTTCTTCTTGGTGGTCTTCTTTGCGGACGATTTCTTCGCGGCGGACTTCTTGGCCATCTGGAGGCATCCCTCGGGGTTGGTGGATTGGAAAGGCGATTCTCGCGTGATCCTGCATTTGCCGCTGGGACTCGGGCTTTTCGTCCGGAGCACGCAATCGGGTGCAGGGAGCCAAGTCTAGGTGGGCCCGGGGCTTCGGTCAGTCCGATCGGGCGATACGATCGCGCGTGAGCACACTCGGCAAAGCCACAACCGAACCGACACCCTCATCCGTCGCCGATGCCATCGCGTGCTGGCCCTCG
>CAXBOF010000543.1:0-2199 GCA_963977205.1 uncultured Phycisphaera sp.
CACGCCACCGACGCTCCGCGCTCCCGATATGCGGCGACATCACCACGTTGTCCAGCTTCGCAAGCTCCGGGTGCACTACAGGCTCCTCCTCAAACACGTCCAGACCCGCCCCCCAGATCCGCTTCTCACGCAGCGCCTCCGCCAGTGCCGCCTCATCAATCGTCGGCCCACGCGACGTGTTTACCACGATCGCTTCACGCTTGAGCATCCCGATCCGCTCCCGGTTCAAGAGATGCCGCGTCTCGGGTGTCAGAGGCGTGTGGATGCTCACCACATCGGCAACCCTCAATCCTTCCTCGAGATCCACCCGCCTCGCGCACACCGGCGCAATCTCAAAGTCGATCTTCCGGCTCCGCGACGTGTAGATCACATCCATCCCGAACGCCCTGGCCCGCAGCGCCATCGCGTACCCGATCCGCCCCGCCCCGACAATGTGGATCACACGCCCGGTCAGCTCGAGTCCCAGAAAGTCCGTCATGCTCAGCGGCCCGTGCTCCACCCAGGCGCCCGTCCGCGTAAACCGGTCCGCCTCAATCAGCCGCCTGGCAGACGCCAGGAGCAGCAAAAACCCGATATTCGCCGTCCCCTCCGTCACCGCGTCGGGCGTGTTCGTCACCGCGATCCCGCGATCCTGGCAAAGCTCTAGGTCGATGTTGTTGTACCCCACCGCGAAATTGCAGACCCCTTTGAGCCCTTCCCCAGCCGCGTCCAGCAGCTCCCGGTCCACCTTGTCCATGAACATGGACACGATCACCGAAGCGCCGCGCACCACATCCAGCAGCTCGTCCCGCGTCGGCATCGACCCGCCACGCTGACGCATCTGAGCGCCGGGCACCTGTAAATCCCCGCCGGGAGTCGTCCGAGTCACCGCAACAACTGGGAGTGAGTTTGTCATGCCGCAACAATACGCCGGACGCCCTCATCGCGCCCGTTAGCGAAAACTGGCCGATTTTCCGTGCATTTTCGCGTGTGTTGCGCTCATCCGACAGATCCGCGCTCTTCCCTCTCGCCGCCGACGTGCTCTCGAGCAGCGAGAAAAACACTATATTTTTCGAGGAAAATCGCTCTCGCGGGCCGATGGCGGCTTTCGAAACACACGCAAGCGGAGTACAACCACCGCATGTTTCTCGGGCAAGGATTGCCCGTAACGGAGAATATGGAAATGGCAAAGCGCACCGCAAAGAAGAAAACGACCCGTAAACCCGCCGCCCGTGGCAAGAAGGTCGCAAAGAAGCCCGCCGCTCGTAAGTCGACGGCCCGCAAGTCCACCGCAAAGAAGGCCGCCCCCAAGGCAGCTCCCAAGATCACCGCCGCCAAGGGCAAGGCACGCACCAAGAGCGACGTTCAGGCCACCATCGCCGAGAACGTCGGCATCTCCAAGAAGGAAGTCGCTTCCGTCTTCGAGACCATGGGCGCCATGATCGCCGCCGACCTCAAGAAGGGCAACGCCGGCACCTTCAACGTCCCCGGACTCATGAAGGTCACCGTCCAGCGCAAGCCCGCAACCAAGGCTCGCAAGGGCATCAACCCCTTCACCGGCGAGCCCACAACCTTCAAGGCCAAGCCCGCACGCAACGTCGTCAAGGTCCGCCCCCTCAAGGCACTCAAGGACATGGTCTGATCGACCAACGACAACTCTGATCAACCTCAACGGGTCGACCTCCACAGGTCGGCCCGTTGTCATTCACCTGCTGATACCCACATTGGGCCCGAGTGCGTGATCTCAAACAAAGCCTCTTTGATCTGTTCCGCGTCACCGCTCTGAATCGCAAGCCGTAGCTTTGGCAGTGTCCAAGCCCCGTACCCGGTCGTCGGATCTGTCACGACGAGCGTGTTCCGAAACCAAGGGCGATCCATGAGTCCATCGCGATTGATCCAGATCCGGTCGTACTCCATCGCTGATTTCATCTGTTTCGGCGATCCATCAAACTGCGGCCCGATCTCGCGAAGCTTCGATGCAAGCTCACCAAACGAATCAGTATGATCTGTGTACTGATCCGCGAGCGATTCAAGCTCTGTCGCGACGTCACGCTTCACCCGGTTCACATCCATCGGCGGCACCGGCGCATTCGCCAGCCTGCTCACCACCGCGTTCGTCATCCGCGCGATCATCAGCGCCGGCTCGTAATCCTCACCCACAACCTGCCGGTACCACGTCAGCGTGTCCCTTGCCGTGTGATACGCCGTCCCCGGGCTTCC
>CAXBOF010000544.1:0-2196 GCA_963977205.1 uncultured Phycisphaera sp.
CGGGCCCATCGCGCGCCCGCTTTGCACCCGGTTCCAGTCATTCCCGCCGGCGTGCGGGCATTGCGGCCTGGATCGAATACAGGCAAGAAACCGCCCCGCCCGGTAAGCTCTGCGCATGGTTCTTGGACCCGATACACCCGTGGATCTCTCGCTCATCGTGCCCGTTGTTGTCGGAGCGCACATCGAGGCCGAACTGGGCGATCGCGCGACCGCGCAGTGGCTGGCCGACCAGCTCACCGACGAGCTCTGCCAGCGGGAACCGGGGCTGCGGGCGGTTGTGTGCACGGATCTGTGGTACCTCAATGACGAGCGGCTGCGTACGAGGCCTGCGGTCACAGTCGGCGAGCCGGAGCTCAACGCGTACACCGCGTTTCTGGCCGATAAGCTGCCCGATGTGTACTCGGTCAAGGACGTCCTGATCGTCCAGCTCGATCTGCACGGCGTGGACCTCGTGGCCGCGTGCTGGGGACGGGATTCGATCGCCACCCGCCAGGCGGCTCAGGTGTTCACCGAGCGGTATATGACGGGCTTCTGCGACGCGGTCGCGAATCTCATGAGCGCGTAAAGCCCCCTCGCTTGCGCTTCGGGCTCGTCAAATACAATCACTTGCCGATACAGAAGGTCTTGAAGATGAGGCCCAGCACCTCGTCGGGGTCGATGCGGCCGGTCATGATGCCAAGCTGATCGAGGGCCGAGCGCATTTCACCTGCGATGAGTTCCCACTGGACCGGCAGAGTCGCCGCGAGCGTTTCGGCGTTCTCGATATGAGCGGCTGCCCTTCGGAGCGAGGCGTCGAGGCGGGCCGCGATCGCGCCGCCAGCGGAGATGCCGGTCATGCCGACGAGTTTGGCGAGCCTGGCGCGGAGATCGTCGAGCTGCCAGCCGTCGAGCGCACAGACCTCGATGTCCTCACGCGTGGCGCTGGCGATGGGCTGATCCGCCTTGGTGCGCACGCGGAGCGTCGGCACAGATCCCGCCAGCCTGGCTTCGAATGCGCCCGAGGGGTCGCAGTGCACGATGCCGTCGGCCCGCTGGATTTCTTCGTGCGCGCGGCGCTGCACCTGTGCATCCAGCGCACCCTGTCCGGCATCATCGAGTCCTGCGAGATCGACGAGCAGGATGCGGCCGCCACCGGGCAATGAGACTTCCTCGGCGATGGCGTCGCGCGTGGTGCCGGGGGCCTCGTGGACCACCGATCGCTCGCGTCCGATGAGCGCGTTGAAGAGCGTGCTCTTGCCGGCGCTCGGCTCGCCCGCCAGGACGACCCGGGGAAGATCCACCCGATCCTCGCTGCCGGTCTGGGACGTGATGCCCGCCTCAATCTCTGCACGCATCGCCCGCAACTGCGCAATGAGCTTGGTCGGCTCGATCGCCACGACATCTTCCTGATCCGCAAAGTCGATGCCCGCTTCGACGAGCGCCAGCAGGCGCGACAGCACATCGTTCCAATCGCTGGCCCGGCTGCCAGTGGCGCTCGACATCAGGCGCTGGGCGGCTCGGAGTTCCTCAACACTGGCAGCGGCGATGGTCATCGCCACACCCTTGGCCTGTTCGAGATCGAGCCTGCCGTTGGCGTACGCGCGGGCGGTGAATTCCCCCGCCTCCGCGTGGCGGACACATTCGAACCCCGTCATCGTGCGCATCACGCGATCAATGAGCGCCGGCCCGCCCGGGAGCACGATGTCGAGGCTGTCCTGACCCGTGTAGGACAAAGGTCCCACCGTCACCGCGACAAGCACGGGCAGTTCGATGTCTTCACCTAGACGCATCGCAAGCGTGTGCGAGCCCCGGCTGCGCGGGATGGGCTGCGTAAAGATCGCATCGAGGTCATCGAGCGAGCCGCTGGCGCGAAGCACGGCGCGGGGGGCTGTGCCCGGGGCACTGGCGACGGCGGCGATGGAGCCGCCGGCGATCACTTATTGCGGCCCTTGCGCATGGCCCGCTGCGCGGCGCTCTCGCCACCGGGCTTCTTAGGCGCGCCCGGGCCACCCTCACGCATGCGCTTCTGCTGCTCGCGGATCGCTTGCTGTTTGTCTGCGATCTGCTGGAGGCGAGACATGAACGAGCCCTGCCTGCGCTCTTTGCGGGGCTTCTTGGTGACCTCGAGCAGGTCGTGCTTCTTGATGTGCGCCCTGATCCAGGAGTTCTCGATGATCGCGATGGTCGAGTTGGCGATGAAGTAGAGCGCCAGGCCCG
>CAXBOF010000545.1:0-2189 GCA_963977205.1 uncultured Phycisphaera sp.
CCTGCCGTAACTCGTCCGCCACACGCCCCGCTCGGTGTTGAACACCTCGTCGGGCACCGCCTTGCCCGCCTCGGTCACCGTCGCCCAGATAAACGGCTTGAAGCTCGAGCCCGGCTCGTACAGATGCTCCACGCATCTATTCTTCGCCAGCGCCGGGTGCACACCCAGATTCTGATCATCGGGGATCGTGTCGTACCGACCCACCGGGAGCTGATAGCCCGGCTGGCGTTTCTGATCCTCTGGAATCAACGGAATCTCAAGCAGCCCCGGGATCTCGCGCACGAGATCCGCGATCGCCAGAATCTCGCCCGTCCGCGGGTCCGCCATCACGAGCCTGCCGCCAGCGGCGTCGGCCTCGATCAAGCCCCGCTGCAATTCCTCGACCGCGATGCGCTGCAACTCGAGATCGATCGACATCCGCACGTCGCCGCCGGCCTTGGCCGGTTTCCACGTGCCCGGCTCGATCCACAGCGGCTTGCGCGACGCGTCACGCACGTACGCGCCCTCGCCACGCTCACCCGTCAGTTCTTTATCGAAAGCGTACTCAAACCCGAGCAGCCCCGAGTGCTCCACGCCGACCAGTCCGAGCAGGTTGGCAAGCTGATCAAGAGCCGGGTACTCCCGCACCGGCATGTCCTCGAAGTACACGCCCGGCAGCTTGAGCTCGCGCACCGCCTGCACCGCATCCGCTTCGATCGGGTCGCCGATGGAAACGTACTGAATCAGCTTCGCCCGCTCACCTGTCACTTCCGCTTCGGCCTTTGCCGATTCGTTGGCCGCCATGCGCGAGACGATCCGCTGCCCGACTTCTGCCGGGTCAATCCCCAGCGCATGGGCCAGCTTGACCACGCCCTCGCCGGTTTCATCACTGAATCGCGTCGGGTCGACGAACACACGCTTGGCAAACCGAGTCGACGCGATCACCCGGCCGCGACGATCAAAGATCTCGCCCCGCACCGGGCTCTCGAACCGCACGCTCTGGCGGAGCCCAACATTCCCCGTCAGCCTCTCGTCGGGCTCGATCTGAAGCTGCGCCACGCGACCGAGTACGCCCAGAAAGACCAGGACGCACAGCCCGATGAGCAGCCTGCTGACGATCGAAACGCGGTCACTCATCGCTCGTCGGCTCCGTCGGCACATCGATCACGCCGATCTGCTCGGGCGTGATCCGCATCGAGATCTCCGATCGCAGCCGCCACAGCTCCTTGTCCTGCTGCGTCTGGCGGAGCCTCGCCGCGGATTGTTCATGAAAGGCTTGCAAACGCAGCTGACGGTAGGACAACAGCGAAAGCGAGATCACGCCCAGCCCGACAATGAGCACAGCAAGACGACACGTCAGACTGACGCCGACGGCCCGTTCCTGCGTGTGCCCGGCTCGTGTCATGCCCGCTGCCCGCGCGGATAGCGCAGCTTCATCCCGACACGGATGTCGTCGGCGTCCTGGATCTGGTCCTTGTTGAGCTCGATCAGCTCGTTCATCCTGCGGACCGTGCCCATCAAACCCTGCGAGATCTCGCTGAGCGTGTCGCCCTTCTTGATCGTGTACGAGCCGTAGCCGCTACTCGCATCCGCCTGCTGCGTCTGCACGCTCGGCTTGGCGGCCTGTGGCTTTACAACCGGTGCCGGTACCTGCGCGACCACCGAACCTGCGCGCTGCGGGATGACAAGCTTGGCGCCCTCAAAGACGCGGCCTTCGTCATCCGCCGCCGACTTGTTCGACTTGAGCAGTTCGGGCCATAGATCGCCGTTGCCGTAGTACCGCGCCGCGATGCCGTAGAGCGTCTCACCCTCAGCAACAACGTGCGTCACCTGCTTCACAGGCGCTTCAACCTGCGGCCGGCTTGCCTTCTGAACATTCTGCTCAGCTTGCCTGACGGGCTCGCGCACCTGCGTGAGTGTGTTCAGCGAATTGTCCACCGTCGGCGGGCCGTAGCCCTCGACCGGCTCGAACATCGGCAGGTCGAGTGATCGCGAAGACGCAGACGTCAGCCGCACCTCGACGGGCGGTTCCTCTTCAGCCGAATCACCAAGCATCGTGCTCAGCCCGGGCTGCGGCCGCGAAGACTCGCGAGGCGAGAGCGACGCAACATCGATGCCGCCCCGCTGCTGACGCTGCGATTGCTGCTGCCCGATTCCAGGAAGCGGTTCGCTGACTGCCAGTGGCATGCCCACGCCCGGATCAACCGAAG
>CAXBOF010000546.1:0-2181 GCA_963977205.1 uncultured Phycisphaera sp.
CCAGCATCACCCATCCACCCCCGGTGCCACTACCGATCTCCGATCGGTAGTGCTCTTCGCGCAATTCATACACCCACCAGCATCACCCATCAGAGATGGGTGATGGCACCGGATCAATCTTTGAAGGGTAGTGCGATTGACGCACACCACCAAAACCAGCACCACCCATCAGCGATGGGTGATGGCACCGGGATCAAGTGCGTGAAGTTGCCGACGCCTTCTCCTTGAGAAGCCTGGCGTTCTTCGTGTGCGCCTTGACCGCGGTATCAAGGATGATGTCCAGCCCCGGCACGAGGCCCACGAGCCAGTCGAGGGCGAGGTTCCAGACCATGCGGGCCATCACGCCCGCGCCCAATTCAAGACGCCTCGCCTCGCGCAGCATGCCCAGGCCGATCACCAGCGTCACCGTGTCGCCCAAGACCGGCACGAGCCCGATGATCGGGTCGAGACCGAAGCGGTACTGCGTGCCCGGCACGCGGTAGGCCGTGTCCATCATGCGGGCCATCTTCTCGACCCACGGCCGCACCTGTCGATCACTCACCATCAGCTCCCTTCGAGCGTGAACCCGACCTTCAGCTTCACCTGCCAGTGCTTGATTTTCTGGTCCTCGATGTGCGCCCGCACCTCCTCGACCACGGCCCATCGCATGTCGCGGATCGACTTGGCCGCGTGCTCGATCGCCCGATTGGCAGCCGCGTCGCTCCCGGTCTCGCTCGACCCGACGATCTCGATCACCTTGTACACGTGATTGCTCATGACTTTCCCTTTCATCTTCTTTCAGATCCACACACACTCGGCCTGATCTGTTCGCCCACTGTTCAATTCTCTCTCTACAACATGGTATGTGCAAAGCCCCCCGCTCTGCATGAAGCATGTTTCACCCGGTGCCACTACCCATCTCCGATGGGTAGTGCTCTTCACGCATCCAGCATCACCCATCCACCCCCGGTGCCACTACCGATCTCCGATCGGTAGTGCTCTTCGCGCAATTCATACACCCACCAGCATCACCCATCAGAGATGGGTGATGGCACCGGATCCATCTCTGATCGGTAGTGCCCTTCACACACACACACACACACACACACACACCAACACCCACCGCATCACCCATCAAAGATGGGTGATGGCACCGTTGATCTCCAATGTCCGATGGCACCGGAAACGGAGTTGGGTCATGGCACCTAGAATCCCGCCATGCTCACACGACTCCTCGCCGCTGCACTGATCACACTCACCCTCACCGCCTGCGCTTCGCGTCCGCTGACCCCGGACCTCCCCACGATCACGCCAGCGCTCAGCGATGCGCACACCTCGGACATCGAGGCCTTCGTCACAGCCGACGCCCAGTCGCCGCCCGAAAAAGGCCAGGTCCTCTTCATCGGCTCCTCGAGCGTGCGCATGTGGGAGACGCTCGCCGAGGACATGGCCCCAGCGCCCGTTCTCAACCGTGGCTTTGGCGGCTCGACAACACCCGAGATCCTCGCCGTCGCCGACCGGATCGTCTTTCCGTATGAGCCCTCGGTCATCGTCTACTACTGCGGCGACAACGACCTGGGCACCGACAACACCGACGCAGAAAGCGCCGCCGCCGGCTTCATCCAGTTCGCCGACCTCGTCCACAAACGCCTGCCCAAGACGCAGATCTTCTACATGTCCATCAAGCCCAGCATCGCCCGGTGGGACAACTGGCAAGCCATGACCCGCGCCAACGTCCTCGTCGCGCGGTACTGCGGCAAGCACAAGCACGCCTACTACATGGACCTCGCCTCACCCCTCCTCAAAAACGGCAAGCCCGACCAGGGCGTCTTCCTGGACGACGGCCTGCACCTCAACGCCGAGGGCTACGAACGCTGGACCAAGATCGTCAAACCCCTCGTCCTCGAAGCCTGGGCCAGTCAGCAATCGTGGCGACTTTAAAGCCCCCGGTGCCACTACCCATCTCCGATGGGTAGTGCTCTTCACGCACACCAATACCCACCAGCATCACCCATCCACCCCCGGTGCCACTACCGATCTCCGATCGGTAGTGCGCTTCGCGCAATTCATACACCCACCAACATCACCCATCAAAGATGGGTGATGGCACCGAATCCATCTCCGATGTGTAGTGCTCTTCGAGTACACCAGCATCACCCATCCACCCCCGGTGCCACTACCGATCTCCGATCGGTAGTGCTC
>CAXBOF010000547.1:0-2174 GCA_963977205.1 uncultured Phycisphaera sp.
GAGAACGACTTCAAGATCGAGGACTCCAACTGGTTCTTCTTCGGGCGGGGTCAGCTCGAGACCGACGAGTTCCAGGATTGGGATCAGCGACTCTCGCTCTTTGCTGGTCCCGGTTACGTCTTTATCGACGACGAGAAGACAAGCCTTACCGGTAAGGTCGGTGTCGGTGCGGTTCGCGAGTTCGGCGGCGAGGACGACGACTGGCGTGCAGAGGCGATCATCTCTGCGATCGCATCACATCAGCTCACCGAGCGCCAGAAGGTGATGGGCGAGGTCGATATCTATCCCAGCCTCGAGGACATCCAGGATGTCCGCACCCGTGAGCGTCTCGTCTGGGAGGTCACCGTCGACCCCGAGGTGAATATGTCCCTGCGCGCTGGCGTCGAGCACCGCTACGACTCGAGCTCTGGTGGTGACACCAAAAAGAGCGATGTCGATTACTTCGTCATGCTCAGCTGGTCGTACTGATCACGCAAACGCCCCATGACCAATGAATAAGGCCCGGCTGGGATCGCACCAGCCGGGCCTTTGTTTTGTGCTGCAATGAACTGAGTTGATCAGTTGATGCGATCAGAAGATCGAGGTCTGCTTCGGGTATCGCACGAGCATGAGTGCCCGTTCGTGCTGGGCCCATGCGTCCCAGCCGAGCGTTTCGAGCAGCTCGATCCGCTGCTCATAATGCTCCTTGTCGGCCTCGTCACCGAGCTTCTTTGAGAGCATCGCAAGCGCCTTGCCATAGCGCTCGTGCAGCATCTCACGCTTGAGACGGAGATCGAAGTAGTCCTCGTTGTCCACCGAAGTCCACACGGCAAGATCCTCGATCGCATCCTCAAAGGCCTTGATCGAGTCGGCATCCTCGGCGGTCGCCTCGTCGCCGAGCGTCTCGGCGATCTGCGCGTACGCGGCGATGATCGCCTCCTTCTGCGTCTTCATCTCCTCGGCGAGATCCTCGTCGTAATTCTCGCTGTCCTTGTCGTGGTTCTTGCCGAAGTACGCGGCGACTGTGTCCTGATCGATCTGATCCAGAACCGCCTGCGCCGCCGAGAGCACGAAGTCGGTGTCCCGATCCAGCTCTGCCGCCCGCTCCATCTGCTTGACGAGCACGGGCAGGTAGTTCGGCTCCTCGGCGAGAACTTCGTTGGCGATTGTGTCGAACGCCTCGGCATCGTCCTCGGTCATCAGGTCGGCGAGCCGCTCAACCTTCAGATCGCGGATGTCCTCACGCAGTGTGTCCAGGGCCGCGGGCTCTTCTTCGTCGTCCTCGCTCTTGGCGGCCTCGACCTCGGGTTTGTCGCCCGGCTTCTCGATCACGGTCATCGCCACGGGCCACCCGCCCGGGCGACTCGAACTGCCGGAGAGCTCGGTATTGCCGCCGAGTGTGAACGAGCCCATGAGCACGTCGCCCGCTTTGACGAAGTCAGGCAGGCTCTCGGTCTTGGGCGTGGCGACATAGCAGGGCACCGAGCCGCCGGCCTCGATCTCGGGCGAGCCGAAGTTCCCACGGCCCGCAAACGCGGCCTCGGGTGTCGATGCAAAGTTCAGGCGAACGGCGCTGGGCAGCTTGTACGAGACGATCAGCGGAGCCTTCTCGATTTTCTCGAGCTCGCTCGGATCATCATGGCGAACGTGCAGCCGGAGTGTGTAGTCGCCCTCTTCGAGATCGACATCCACATCCTCGCCCGCATTGGCTTCGAGCAGTTCGCCATCCTTGTTCGTGAGCGTCCAGAGGAACGACTCGTACACCTCCCAGGCGTGCGGCAAGAGCGAGACAGCGGGATTGATGTTCGCTTCCAAATCTTTTGGAACCTTCACCGCGTACTCGATCACGATCTCGTGCATCTGGCGGTCATCACTCAGGCGATCGCGCACGGGGTCCAGCGCTCGCATCGTCCAGTCCTTCGGATTGAATGACCGGCGGAGGTCTGTCAGCGAACCCGAGGGGCTCGCCACCGTGACACGCAATGGCGACTTGACGTCGAACCGCGTCACGAGCGTTCCGCCCTCGACGAAGAGCTGCGAGGGTTCCGGGCGCAGGCCGCGGAAACGCACCTCGAACTCGAAATCGCCCGTACCAAGACTCGACCAGTTCTGGGCCGCAGCGAGCTCGACTGTGCGCCCGCCGTCGAGACGCATCGAGAAGCGTTCCTCATCGGAGTCGTTGAATCGCACCCAGT
>CAXBOF010000548.1:0-2173 GCA_963977205.1 uncultured Phycisphaera sp.
CCGTCTGGGCACGCTCCAGTCCCGCGATGTCATGGTGCCACGCGTCGAACTCGACACGATGAATATCAACGCCAAACGAGCCGACATCGAGGCGTACATCCGTGAGCACCGCGTCGACCGCATCCTCTTTCTCAACGACGACGAAGAGCCCGTCGGCTTCCTGAGCACCTCCGCGTTCCTCTCCAAGAAGCCCGCCAAGTGGCGCACGATCCTGGAGACCCCGCTCTTTGTGCCCGAGCAGACCAAGCTCGATAATCTGCTGAGCCAGCTGCGCAAAAAAGGCAAAGAACGGGCCGCCGTCGTGGACGAGCGGGGCGAGCTGGCCGGCGTGGTCCGCGTCGAGGATGTCGTCGCCGAGCTCTTCGACGAGGCGAGCGACCCGGAAACAACGGGCGAGGTTCAGATCCTGGGTGTGGGCCGATTCCGCGCGCCGGGCAGAATGCCCGCCCACGCGTTGCTGCACGATTTCGACCCGGGCTTTGCGCGCCTCGACCACTCACTGGGCAAGGTCTCCACCGTCGGAGGCGTTGTGCTGACGCTCCTTGGGAGACTGCCCGATGAGGGCGACAGCGTGGAGATCGGTCGGCTGCGATTGACCGTCTCCGTACTCAAAGGCCGCGCAATCGAGTGGGTCGAGATCGAACTGCTCACCGATGAGAAAGCCGACAGCGGCGGGGGTGACGCGTGAGCACCCTTGAGATCATCCTCTGGTCCGTGCTGGCGGTCATGGGCGTGGGCGCCTCGGCCCTGTGGAGCGGGCTGGAAACCGCGACCTATGTCGTCGGACGGGCCCGCCTCGAAGCCAGAGCCTCCAGCGAGCAGCCCGACCGCAGCGCTCGGGCGCTCAAGCTCGAACTCGACAAGCCCGAGCGTGTGCTGGCGGGTCTGCTCATCCTGAACAACGCCAGCAACTACATCGGTGTGCTCGCCTTGGCAAGGCTCCTCGAGCTCACGGGCCTGCCCACGTGGCAGATCTCGACCATCAACGCGATCGTGCTCACGCCCACGCTCTTTGTCTTCGCCGAGACGCTCCCCAAGGAGTACGCCCGCGTCACCGCCGAGCACTCCGCGTACAGGTTCGCGCCGCTGCTCAAGGGCATCCGGATTGTTCTGACCGCGCTGCTGATACTGCCGATCGTTGTCGGGGCCGCTCGACTGATGCGCCGCCTGACGACCGGCAGCGGCGACCAGCCCCCGCTGGACCCGCGCGAGCGGATGGTCTGGCTCGTGCGTGAAGCGGTGGGGCAGGGGATCGTCTCGCAGACACAGGCCGACCTTGTGCGCCGGGCCGTGGCTCTGCGCGACACGCCCCTTCGTTCCGAGATGACGCATTGGTCGCGCGTCACGCGCCTGCGCACGCAGGCGGATGCGACTCTGACGCGTCAGGTCGCCTCGGGCACTTCCAACTCAAGACTCCCGGTCATGGACCGCAAGGGTGCTGTCGTGGGTGTTGTGAGTGTGATCGATCTCTTCCTCGACGAGCAAGCGACGCCAGAGAGCGTGATGACCGAGGCGCTCACAATCGACGCAGCAACCCCGGTGCGTCAGGCGCTCCGCACGCTCCGCGCCAAGGGGCAGCACCTGGCCATCGTGACGCACCACTCGCGTCCGATAGGCGTGGTCACGATGAAGGACCTCGTCGAACCCGTCACAGGCGAACTGCTGGCGTGGTGATCGGTGCATTCGTGGAATAAGCCTGATCGGCTGCTGGTCTTGCTGCTGGCGAAGGATCGCCGAAAGGGGAGCACATGTCCACGAAGAATGCAGCGCACACCAAGCAGAAATCACGTCGAACAGGCTGGGGGCTCTCGCGCCTGGATCTGGTGTTCCTCGTGGTCATCGCAGCGAGCATCGTCGTGGTTATGAACCTCCGCACCAGCAGCGCCCCCGCCCAGACGCCCGCATTGTTCGCCCAGCACCTGACGCTCCCGGCCGCGACGGAAACATCCGCCGAGACCGGCAAGCCCGTGCTCGTTTACGCGACCGCCTCGTGGTGCGGCCCGTGCCAGTCCTTCAAACGCGGGGCGCTGAGCGACCCTGAAGTTGAGAAGGTCATCGTTGAGCGCACGCTGCCGGTGTATCTGGATATCGACAAGGAGCGGGATGCCGCGAGCAGGCTGGGCGTGATGTCCATCCCGAGAATGATTGTGCTGCGCGACAATCAGGTTGTCGC
>CAXBOF010000549.1:0-2158 GCA_963977205.1 uncultured Phycisphaera sp.
CGATCGCGGTGAATCTGCGCGAGATGTCACGGATCCGCGTGCCGATCGTGAGCGTGGTGATCGGTGAGGGCGGCTCGGGCGGGGCGCTTGGGATCGCGGTCGCTGACACGGTCGCGATGATGCGGAACGCGTGGTACTCGGTCATCAGCCCGGAGGGGTGCGCGGCGATTCTGTGGAAGCAGGCCAACGAGCAGACCAACCGCTCGGCCGCCGACGCTTTGAACCTGACGGCTGCGGACAACCTGCGGCTTGGGATCATCGACGATGTGGTGGATGAGCCCCTGGGTGGGGCGCACCGTGATCCGGTCGGGGCGGCGGGGATGCTCCGGGACTGGATCGTGGGTCAGCTCGACACCTTCGCGGACAAGAACACGGATGAGCTTCTTGAGGCTCGGTACCAGCGGTTCCGGAATCTGGGTTCGTATCTGGAGCGGGCCGAGGAGCCGACGGCAACTGCGGAATAGGATTTCGTTCGGGGATATCTTCTCTGCTTTGACTCGATTTCGTGCGCTGCCTACCCTTGCCCCACCGCTGCATCGGGCGAAGATTCCGTACTTTGTTCGGATTCCGTGAACGCTCAGGCCCGCTGTAGCCGCTGACGAGGGTTTGCGTTGGCTAAGAAGGCTTCAACATCCAAGAAATCGGCGAAGAAGACGACCAAGAAGGCGGCTTCCTCGAAGGCTCCGGCGAAGAAGTCTTCGACCACGAAGAAGGCTGCGGCGAAGAAGCCCGCGGCCAAGAAGTCGAGCGCGAAGAAGACCGTGAAGAAGTCGGCTTCCAAAGCGACGACCAGCAAAGCCGCGTCAAAAAAGACCACAACCAAAAAAACAACACAGAAGAAGACAACTTCAAAGGCGGCCAAAGTGACCAAGGTCTCGAAGAAGGACCAGGCCGACGCGAAGAAGGCGAAGGAGCAGGCCGCGGCAATGGCGGCCTCCAAGAAGGCGGCCGAGAAGAAGATCGCCGACGCCAAGGCCGCCGACGCGAAGAAGAACTCTGGGCGCAAGGGCATCACGATCGTCGATGACAAGCCCAAGCGGCGTCAGTCGATGGCCAAGCCGACAAAGGTGCTCGGGCCGCCCCCGGGAGTGGGAATTTCGACCGCCAAGCGCAAGCCGTTGATCTCGTCTGGCCCCAAAGCGCCCGAGAGCCAGCACAGCGTGTTCGGCGTGGGCGAAGAAGACGCGAGCACCTCGCGGAAGAAGCCCAAATCACCGTTCAATAAGCGTGAGCTGGACAAGTATCTCGAGATCCTGATCACTAAGCGGCAGGAGCTTGTGGGCGATGTGTCCACGATGCAGCGTGGCGTCCTGAATCTGGGCGACAAGAGCGGCGACCCGGCGACGGATGTTGCTGAGCAGGGCTCGGACGCGTACGACCAGTCGCTCTCGATCGGTCTTGCCGAGGTGGATCGCAAGCTGATCCGCGAGATCGATGCGGCCATCAAGCGGATCGAAGACAAGGTGTACGGTCTCTGCGAGATGACCGGCAACCCGATCCCCGCGACCCGATTGAACGAACTGCCCTGGGCACGCTTTACGATCGAGGCTGCCCGCGAACTCGAACGTCGCGGCGGGTGATGTGAGCCAAGACCCACTTGCTGCCACTGCGCTACGGAGCCCGCGTGCGTGGGCGGTCCTCCTGGTGGTTCTGGTGCTCGGGCTGGTGGCGGACCTTGCCAGCAAGGAAATCGCGTTCCGCACGATCGCCGACGAGCCGGTGAAGATCTCGCGTGAAGACGTGCTGGCATCACCCGATCCGAACCGCGAGCTGATCCCCAGGCACAGGCCCGTGACGGTTGTGCCAAAGGTGCTCGACTTCACGCTGGTCTTGAATCAGGGGGCCGTGTTTGGGATGGGCGCGGGCAAGCGCTGGCTGTTCATTATGTTCACAGTGGGCGCGATCGGGCTTGGGCTCTGGATGTTCGGCGCGTGGACGAGGCACAGGGACTGGGTGGCGCACGTGTCGCTCGGCTTGCTGCTCTCCGGCGGGCTCGGGAACCTGTACGATCGGCTCCAGTTCGCGTGCGTACGAGACTTCATTCACCCCCTGCCGGCGGTGACGATCGGCTCGTGGGAGGTCTGGCCCTACGTGTCCAACGTGGCTGATGCGCTGCTGATCATCGGGATCGTCGGGCTGATGTGGCACCTGTGGCGGG
>CAXBOF010000550.1:0-2151 GCA_963977205.1 uncultured Phycisphaera sp.
TCCAGCATCTCGGGGTTGATCGACTTGGCTGTGGCTACTTGTGCGCTGCCGGTCATGCCAAGCAGCACGATCAAAAGCAAGCCCGAGGCGATGGGCAGCCACCACGCCGGGAGCCTTCCGTAGACCATCGCTCGGATGCACTGGCCAAGACCGAGCCCCGCGGCGATCCCGGCAACAGAGAGCACGCGGAACACCCATTCTGCGGCTATGAACTTCTCCAGGATTATCGCAACGCAAGCTAGGACCACCGAGGTGATCGGCATGAAGGTACGGAGGCCGCGTTCATTGATCGCATATCCGAGAAGTAGAATTATCAGCAATACACCCACATCGAAGACCGCTCCGGCGGTCCAGGCCGGAGGCCCGACCACCTCGCCGAGGATGTCAGGCGGCGTCTGGATTGCCAGAGCAATGGTCGCGCGCCGGAGATATGCATCGGCCGTGAACAGGGCGATGACCAGGGGCGGGATCAGTCCCGCTGCCCACTTGAATTCAGGCGCGATCCGATTGGGGGTCTCCTCGGTGCTCATCGCTCTTGGAGGTCCAGCCCGTCGAGGCGGGCCAGCTGCGCGGTCGCCCACGACCTGGTCGACTCGTTTGCGGTCGTAAACGCGATCTGCTCCAGCAGCGTTCGGGTCCGCTGGTCAGGCCGGCGGTGGCGGAGCTGCAGCGAGGCGAGCCCGACCATCGCGGCCTCGAGCTCGGGGCGGACTTCAAGGACCGACTGGTATGTCGCGATGGCTTCTTCGACCTGGCCACCCCGCTCGAGCGCGATGGCGAGGTTGATGCGGGGATCGGGGTGTCCCGGCATGAGCTTCCGCGCCCACTCGAACTCCGATGACGCCTCGTATAGATCACCGCGCGAGAGGAAGATCACGCCCAGGTTGTTGTGGGCGGGCCCGTAGTAGAGGCAGCCGGTGACCATCAAGGCAGCTCCAAGCATTATCAAGGAGCTCGTCAATAGGGACCTGTATATCACCGCTCGCTCTCCGAATTGGATATGTACTCTCGCTCGAACGCGAGGTCGACGCTGTACCTGGTGTCGGAATCCTGCAGGCCGCTGGGACGCTGGATGCTGATCTCGGCGGGCGTGAAGCTCGGCAGTGCTTGAGAGAGTTCCTCGAGCGTCCGCCCGAGCTGCACCGTCTCGATGGGCTGCAGTCTGATCGAGAGGCGCTGGAGCCGCCCCGATTCCGGGCCGTCCTTGCGGATGGCGTCGTCGCGGAGCGAGAGCTCGCTGGCGGTCGAGGGCGAGAGCCCGGCTTGAGTGAGGGCGCTGTTGACGAGTCGGACGGCGTCGGCCTGCCCGAACGATCCAGAGACATCGGGCGGTGCGTCCGCCCGCGCATGGACAATCGATTGCACAGAGGTGCGGGTGGATTCGAGCTGATTGAATGTGCTCACTGCGCGGTCTCTTGCACTATCCATTGTGCGCCATGCCCAGACTGGCGGGACCGCGAGCAGCAGGATGGCCAGGACTAAGTACATCCTCTGCCGGTTCATCGGTTTGCCTCCTCAGCGCGCTGGAGGCTCAGAGAGACCGACGTGGACGAGGACGACCGCCGGATGACCGGCGCCGAGAGTTTCCAGCCCTGCATGGACTCGAGCCGTTCGATCAGAAGCGAAGGGTCGAGTCCGAGCGGCATCGTCAGATCGATGCGGATGTCGCGTTTGCCGAGAGACAACCGCTGCAGGCGCACGCCCTCGGGCCAGAGCGACAGCAGCTGCGCGAGCGACTCTGAGGCCGGTAGAAAGTCGCTCGATCGTGTCGAGCCTTGCATGGAGTCTGTCGACCTCAGCAGCGCCGCCAACCGGATGGATGCGGGCTGGGCGTTGGGTCCCGCGGGCGGGAGCACCAGCGAGCGGGCCTGGTCTGTCGCGTCGGCCGCGGCCGCGTGGTGTTCGCTGTACGCCTTCGATCGATGCAGGAAGCCGAGTGTGAGCAGGATGCTCAAGCAGAGGCACAGGGTCAATGCGCTCACACTGCGCAGCCGCCGTGCGCTGAGGGTCCTGCCGGACATGACCTGACCACGCAGCAAGTCGAACTCTGACGCGTGGTGCTCGGTCTTCAGCCAGTCGGGGATCAATTCCGGGACCGCGATGTCAGCCGTGTGCGAGAGTTCCTCGAGCAGCTCTCGACGGCAGGCGCAG
>CAXBOF010000551.1:0-2151 GCA_963977205.1 uncultured Phycisphaera sp.
GGCAGGAAATCCCACGCGGTCTTGTCGCTGGGCTGGGGCATGCCCGGCGTGTCGGGCGAGCTGAACGCCAGCGGGCCGCCGACATCGGGCTTGTTGGCAAAGCTGCCGGGCGATGTGATGCCCGCGATCCCCGGGTTGCCCGCGCCGTGCGTCGGCACGCGGAACTTGCTGGTGGGCAGCGTTGTGTCTTGTGAATTGTTTTGTGTATGACTCATGAGTCGCATCCCTCCGCCGGTACGAGCCGGATCAGGTCCTACGGGTTCATCTCAGCAAGCCAACCAGGCCGGCGCCCCGTGCGTCATACAGACTATAGCGCTCCCAAAAACAACACCGACCCGCGTTTAAGCGGGCCGGTGCGGGTATTTCGTGCAATCAAACAGCTTACGAATGCGCCGGGGCCGTATCGCGCGTCGCCTGCGTCATCGCCGCCTCGACGTCGATATTGAGTTTCTTGGCGATCCGCATGCCGTAGTCCCGGTCGGCCCGGAAGAAGTGGCACAGCTGGAGCATCTGCACCTGCTCACGCGCATCGCCCAGCACACCCGCGATCCGCGTCGTCAGGCGGTCCTTCTGACCCTCGTCGAACATACGGTACAGGTTCCCCGCCTGCGTGAAGTCATCATGGTCCTTGCGCGAGTCGAAGCGGTCGACGATCGACTGCCCGATGTCCCACGCGGGATCGCTGTGCTCGGGCGATTCCTTGGGTGTGCCGGCCTGCGTGTTGGGGAAGTAGTTCGGCATGGAGCCGTACGTCTCGGCCGTCGCGCCCTGGCCGTCACGCATGTAGTGCATCACGGGACAACGCGGCTTGTTCACCGGGATCTGGTGATGGTTCACACCCAGACGATGCAAATGCGTGTCGGCGTAGCTCATCAGGCGCGCCTGGAGCATCTTGTCCGGGCTCGGGCCAATGCCCGGCACCAGAGCGCTCGGCTTGAAAGCCGCCTGCTCGACCTCGGCGTGGTAGTTCTCGGGATTCCGATTGAGCTCCATCACACCCACATCGATCAGCGGGAAATCACCATGCGGCCAGACTTTGGTCAGATCGAACGGGTTCCAGCCTGTCTTCTGCTCCCACTCGACTGCTTCCTGCTGCGTCATGACCTGGATCTGCACGTTCCAGCGGGGGAAATCGCCCTTCTCGATCGCCTCGAACAGATCACGCTGATGGCTCTCGCGGTCGCCGGCGATGGTCGCTGCGCCCTCATCATCCGTCATCGTCTGGAAGCCGGCCTGGTTCTTGAAGTGGAACTTCACCCAGACGCGCTCGCCCTTGGCGTTGATCATGCTGTACGTGTGCGAGCCGTAGCCATGCATCGTGCGATAGCTCTTGGGCAGGCCGCGATCCGAGAACAAGATCGTCACCTGGTGCAGGCTCTCGGGGCACTGACTCCAGAAATCCCACTGGATGTCGTTGTTGCGCAGGTTCGATTTCGGCTCGCGCTTCTGGGTGTGGATGAAGTTGGCGAACTTCAGCGGATCGCGGACAAAGAAGACCGGCGTGTTGTTGCCGACAAGATCCCAGTTGCCCTCGTCCGTGTAGAACTTCACCGCAAAGCCGCGCACATCGCGCTCGGCATCGGCGGCACCCTTCTCGCCGGCAACCGTCATTGGTCACCTTGAACGTGCCGTACGCGCCCGAGCCTTTGGCGTGCACCACACGCTCGGGGATCCGCTCGCGGTTGAAGTGCTGCATCTGCTCGAGCAGCTGAACATCCTGCATCAAGAGCGGGCCGCGCGGCCCCGCGGTCAGCGAGTTCACGTTGTCGGCGATCGGACACCCCTCGGCGGTCGTCAAAGTCGGGCGGTCAGACATGGCTTCGGCTCCTGGTCAGGGTCATTCTCTGAGAAGTAGGACCGAGAACGGCCCTAGATTAGAATGACTCTAGACAATCAGGCCCGATTCGTCCACCGTTCTGTGAGCGCACAAGAACGCGGGGACCAAGGCCGGGTGGTCGGGGGAATCGACCCGTGGTCCCCGCGATCGGAACGACCGGATCCATCCGGTCGTGGAGCGAAAGTGCTCTGTGTGGCCAACATGCGTGGCCGTCTACTGCAACCGGACTAAGCCGTCTTCTGTCCCGCGTGGACGCCCTCGCGGATCTCTTCGATCATCTTCTTGTTGAACGCTGGAAGATCGTCGGGCGACCG
>CAXBOF010000552.1:0-2148 GCA_963977205.1 uncultured Phycisphaera sp.
TTCCCCGACGGACGACACAATGGCAAATGAGTGCGTCCGCGCACTCAGTGAACTACCACCCCGGCTGCCCACGAAGTATCTGTACGACGCGAAGGGCTCGGCTCTCTTTGAGCGCATCACTGAGCTGCCCGAATACACGCTCACGCGCGATGAGCTGAATATCTATGAAAGTGCTATGGAAGAAATAGCCGGCGCGATCGGCGAGAAGGCATGGATCATCGAGCCCGGATCGGGTGACGGCCGAAAGACACGAAGCCTTCTGCGATCACTGATCAATCCCGTCGGGTATACCCCGTTTGAAATATCCCAGCGGGCACTGGAAGAATCAGTGGCTACGCTGCGTTCCGAATTCCCGAAGCTTAAGATCGAGTCTGTCCTGGGTGACTTCTCTGATGATTTCCAACTGCCGCCCGTCCAGGACGAGAAGCGCATTGTTTTCTTTCCGGGATCGACCATAGGGAACTTCGATGAGCACGCCGCTCAGAAACTCCTTCGGCGATTCGCCCGTTGGGTTGGGCCGGGTGGCGGCCTGCTGATAGGGTTAGATCTTGTCAAACCCAAAGCGGACATGCTCGCCGCCTACAGCGACTCGCAAGGCGTCACAGCCGAATTCAATCTCAATCTGCTCGACCGGCTCAACCGAGAGGCCAATGCAAACTTTGATCGGTCCCACTGGTCGCACCGCGCCGAATGGAATTCGGCGAGATCCCGCATGGAATCATATCTCGTGAGCGAGAAAGACCAGCGGGTCCGCATCGCCGAGACATCATTCTGGTTCGGGAAAGACGAGACGATTCGAACTGAGATATCGATGAAGTACTCCCCGGAAAGCTTAGAACGCCTCGCGTCGATGTTTGTCGCGGAACAGTGGTGGTTCGACTCGAAACGGCGCTTTGGCGTCGCATACATGGAGGTCCCACAAAGCGATGACGAATGAGAAATCGCAACAGTTAAGTGCGCTGTTCCTCAATTGCACACTCAAGCCATCGCCCAAAATGTCACACACAGACGGGCTGATATACGCCGCCAAGCACATCATGGAGGCAAACGACATCGATGTAATAGCGATCCGTCCTGTCGATTACGACATAGCGCCCGGCATCAAGCCCGATATGTCCGACGAGGGTTTCGAGAACGACGAATGGCCCAAGATCTATCAGATGGTCCAAGCGGCCGACATCCTCGTGATTACCACACCAATCTGGCTCGGTCAGATGTCCTCGGAATGTGTCCGCACAATCGAACGCCTTTACGCTCACAGCGGCGAAACCAATGAGAACGGGCAGTATGTCTATTACGGCAAGGTCGGCGGCTGCCTGGTCACCGGAAACGAAGATGGTGCCAAGCACTGCGCTCGCTCGATTCTCTATGCTCTGGCCCATCTGGGATGCGTCATACCACCCCAGGCCGACGCATACTGGCTCGGCGAAGCAGGCCCTGGCGATTCCTACAGAACCGATGGCTCACCTGGCCCGGAGAATGATTTCACGAATCGCCTGACAACATTCATGACTTGGAATCTGATCCATATGGCGCGGATGCTCAAATCAAACGGTGGCATACCAAACCACGGCAACTCGCAAGAAGATTGGAAAGACGGAAAGAGATTCGATCATCCCGGCAGCGACGCCATCAAAAACCTGCAGGGTGGCCCGAGCATAAAATAAATTGGAGTAGGCCGTGGCCCACTGACTTCAGACTCTGTCGGGTTATGACACTCACGGTCAATGGCAACGCGAGCAGCAGTATCAGGGTGATCAGCAATCGAACCTGAAATCCCATAGCAGCCGTCCTCGGAGGGATTGCTCGGGGTATGAAGCGGACTCGGAGTTATCCGGTCACTGTCTGGAATTCGGTTCGTTCGAGCCGGTCTGTGAATCCCGCCGCAAACTTTGCAGGATGTAAGGGACAGCGGCTCAGTGTGATGTGACACGAGGCAGCGTAAAGCGCTGGATGATGGTGGAACCCAGTGGCGGGTACTTCAGTTCGAGCCGGAGCGCCCGGAAATCGCTTGGGTTCCAGCCGAGGCGGTTGTAGATGTAGTCATGGATCTCGGTGTAGTTGGGAACCAGCTTGGACGCAACAGCGGGGGGGGAGCCGGGGAGCATCGCGGCCCGTTGTTTGATGGGCAGGAGCGAGGCTTCGTCC
>CAXBOF010000553.1:0-2147 GCA_963977205.1 uncultured Phycisphaera sp.
ATATCAATAGTCTCATCAGTCTTGGCAACGATGGTGATATCACCAGCACCGTTCAGACCTGCACCACTCATATCCGGATCGAAGTCGTACCGCGATTTCGGCTTCGCGTTCGCCTGTGTGTCCTGACCGTCCTCGATCGTGTTCGGGTCCGTGAGAGTTGGCCTCTCGGGCAGCCCGGGCTTGAACATCACCGCGCCCGCTGCCAGCGCAACCATGCAGAGCCCCGCGACCTGCGCGATCCGCATCTTCCGTGTTGCCGATGCCTTGCTCGTGCCGCTCACAGCCAGCTCCTTAGTACTCACCCAAGCCCGGGATGGGAGTGTAGCCGACGCCCTCGTCCAGCTTGCGCCACTCCAGGAACCACGCGCTCGGGTGCTCGCTGCCGGTCAGCAGCGGGCTTGTCGTTTCTTCTCGCGGGATAAACACCAACGCCTCGTACCGACCGATCGTCTGGTCCCGGCCCGCATCGCCCGGCCCAGTCAGCTCGACCCGGACACTCCAGAGCGCCGGCAAGGTCGTCCACATCGCTGCCAGCTGCGTCTGCTGGTTGTCCGGGATCCCCACATCGCGGGCCAGATTCAGGAGCGCCGGGCGATCCACAGCCGACGCCTCGTCCCGCCGCCGGAGAAGCTGGTTCGTGTACTCCTCAGCCAGCTGATCGTTCTGCAGGACTGCCTGCGCCATCGCGCGGATCACCTCCGCCGAGGCGTCGTACAGGCTCACCGCGATCGGCCCGGATCGCCGCCCGAGCGTCTCGGCCCTGCTGCCCAGATTCTCGGCGGTCCGCTCAACGATGTCCCGCTGAAGCTTGGGCGAGAGGATCGTCCCCTGCACCTGCGAGACATCGACGCCCTCGGGATCGATGACCGGCGCGCCCTGCGCGGGCAAGAGCTTGACGACAAGCCGCCGCCCGCCGCTGTAGTCGAGCGTAAAGGCCGTCCCGTCCGAGCCGAGCATGCTCTCAAAGTCCTGCTGCCCGGTGAACTGGAGCCAGACCGCCACGATCTCGCGCACGCCGCGCTGCCGATGCTCTTCGACGTAAGAGTTCAATTCCCACTCGGCATCGCTCCGCCTGACCGCGTTGCGGTTGAGCAGCACCGCGACCATCATGCTCGTCACGAGCGCCATCAAGACGACCAGCGGCATGACAAATCCACGCCTCATGCGCCACCCCCCTCGCCGAGGACGCTCTCGTCAGTCTCGTCTAGCGCTTCGTACTCTGCGCCGGGGATCCAGCCAAGCTCAAACATCCAGCTCGCGTACAGCCCGTCGATGGTTTTCACTTCCAGCTCGACGTACGCGGGGAACTGCCTGGCTTCGACCGCTCGGATCTTGGAGACCTTGCCGCTGTCGATAAACGCCGACCAGCGGATCTCCGCTAGATGCGAGCACAAACGCGTGGGTTCGGGGAGCGTCGATGCGTCAAACTGCTCGTTCTCTTCCAGCCCCGCCGGGGGCAAGGGCACCCACCAGAGCTCGTACGCCGTCCGCTCCTGGCTCGCCCGCAGCTCGAACGCGCCGCGGTACCCGAGCAGATCGCCGAACGTCAAGACCGAGCTCTGCTGGCTTGTTTCTTCGTTGACGCTTTCTTCATCCGCATCGGGGCCGTAGGTCGCTTTGGGCAGGCGGTCGACGACGACTTCGAGCCTGGGTTTGCCCGAGTCGTCGCTGAGCTCGAAGTGGTGGGCCAGCCCGTCGATGGCCGCCGGGAAGGGCACATCGAGGATCGCGCTGAGCTCTTCATCGGTGGCGTTTGGGATCGTCTGGCGGACGATGTTGGGCGCCGGCCGCAGTCGCGCCAACGCGCTCGAAACCGCGATGCGCACATCCGCCAATTCGCGCTGCTGGGTGGCCCTGGTCACCAGCGCCGATTCGGAGCTCCGCACACCCGCCATGACGCCCAGGGCAGCCGTGAGCACGAGGATGCCCACGACCATCGCCAGCATCGTTTCCAGCAGCGTGAAACCCCGGGACCGCATCACTCGTCCTCCTCGGGCATCTCAAAGCCCGTGAGGTTCTGCATAAGCCCGGTGATGCGCTCGGGGCTTTCGAGCAGGCGGCTGATCGCGTCGTCACCCCGGTAGGCGATCGGGTTGACAAGCCGGTTGAGCCGAACGCCGGGCGTAGAACCAGCTACGAGCGATGCG
>CAXBOF010000554.1:0-2136 GCA_963977205.1 uncultured Phycisphaera sp.
CAGGCCCATGACCGCGCCCGAGCGGAAGGCGACCTTGAGGCCGTCGTTCAGAGAGTTCTTGGCGGCAAACGCGGTTCGGGCGCTGGCGTTGGTCGCCATCTTCATACCGAACCAGCCGCAGAGGCCGGAGAGCAGACCCGCGATCGGCACGCCGATGAGCGTGAGCGGGGCCTGCAGGTTAAGGGCGACCATGCCTGCCAGGAAGGCCACGAGCAGAACAAAGACGCCCGCGACAACCTTGTACTGGCGCACGAGGTAGGCCATCGCGCCCTCGCGGACAGCCTGTGCGATGCGGACCATCTCCTCATCACCCTCGGAGTTCTTCATGACGGCCGAGCTGAAAACCTTGGCCATGATGAGGGCAAGAATGCCGCCCACCGGCGCCAGGAAATACAGCGGCGGGATATTGCCGAACGAGGCCAGCGTCGCCGACGCATTCGTCAGTGAATCGATCATCTCTGCAGTGCTCCCGGTTGGCTCGGTCTCGGCTCTGCCAGGGACCGGCTGTGGAAGGTGTCGAGCGCCCCACGGTTGTGGCGCTGTCTGAACGGTGTATACATCTATCGGCCGGTGCGAAGAAACAGCATGTGCCTGATATCAACCTCGCTCTGCCGGAGGCCCGGATCAGCATCCATTCGGATCACGGGAAAGTACTGGAAAAATGCAAAGACGCCCGGCTTTCACCGGGCGCAGGCTCAATTGGTTACGGGGTGCGGCTGACCGATCGGCGAGCAGCGCGACGCCGGCGCTCCGAGGGCTTCTCGTAGAATTCCTTGCGCTTGATCTCCTTGGTGAGACCTTCCTTCTCGCAAAGCTTCTTGAAGCGACGCATCATCTGCTCGACGGACTCGTTATTGCGGGACTTAATCCGAATCGCCATGCCATCCTCGTGTGTCTGAACCCGTTCCCTGCGTCTGGCAGGGCCTCGGGTCGTATGCTCGGTCTGTGGAACCGGGGGCAATGTCCCCGGGCCGCTAGTAAAGGCCACAATCCCCCACGAATCCACCGATTCCGACCAGTAGAACCCGAAATGTCAGGTCGGATCAGCACCGATCAGGCACAAAACAGACGCGAAAGGCAACCGGCGGCATGTTGCTTGTTGACACATACAACGTGCTCCACCACCCGCTCGCCCACCGCGAGCTGCCGCCCGATGCCGGCCCGGCCGAGCTTGCCGCCCTCATCGCCGCCGGCCGCCATCGACGCAGCAAAGCCGTCCTTGTCTGCGATGGCATGCCCCGGAACATGGGGCCCATGGCCCACCGGTGCGCCCAGCTGCGGTTCCAGGTCGAGCACGCCGAGCTGATCTACGCCGGCCCGGGGCGGGACGCCGACTCGCTCATCGAGCGATTGATCGAGGCCGAGCACGCCCCTCGGCGGATGTCGGTGGTCAGCTCGGATCGTCGGCTCCAACGGGCTGCCCGCCGCCGTCGAGCCCGGGTGATCCCGAGTGACGACTTTCTGCGCTCATTAATCGGCGATATGGACAGGGCTCGCACCCGCTGGCTCAGGCCGGCTTTTTCGACCGAGGTGCCCCTGTCGCCCTCGGCGATCCGGTACTGGAAAGACCTGTTCCGGATCGACGAGGCGGATCTGCCGCCTGAAGCCGTTGAGCCGCAGCCGGCCCCAGCTTCATCCACCCGGCCGGATGAACGGCCCAAAGCCGAGCCCGCGCCAGCGGTTCCGCCCAAGCCGACCCCCCAGCCAGATCTCACGCCCGAGCCGGAACCGATTGACCCGATCCTGCTCGAAGCGCTCCGGGAGTGGCGGGGCAGGCTCAGTCTGGACGATCTAGACATGACCAAATGGCTGGGCGACTGATCATCCCGATGGCTCTCATGCTCGCGCTGCTTGGCGGCGGGTGCACACCCACGACGGCGACGCAGGGGTATCACGACATCCGCGCCAACTGGTGGTCGCCCTCGCTCGAGGCGAAGCTGCCCCCGACGTATCGCGCCTCGGATATCGCGGCCGCGGCCGAGGGGGCGCTGGTGCGGATGGGGTACACCATCACCGAGCGCACAGACACGGAAGACCGCGCAATTGTTGTCGGAGAGCCGGCGCAATCCGGGCCGCTGGACAAGATCATCGTGCGCGCCAGCCCGAGCGGTCGGCAGTTCGTGATTCGCATCACGA
>CAXBOF010000555.1:0-2131 GCA_963977205.1 uncultured Phycisphaera sp.
CGTCCTCATCCACCCGCACGATTCGGCTGAACACCTCGACGTAGCCCGGCTCGCCCTCGTGGTGCATGGGCAGGTCGATCCGCATCACCACGGTCGTGTTGGGCTCGATGGGCTTGTCGATCTCAAAGCAGAGCCCCGCCTCGGAGATGTCGTACGCGTGGCCCTCGAACTCGAACGAATCGCGATCGAGCAGGCGCATCGTCACCCGGGAGTACATCGGAGGCAGCGCGAATCGCTCGAACTGCCGACGGTTGATCTGGTTTGACATGCGAAAGCCTCCCGAGACCCGTATGAAACGGGTCCGGGCATGGCTATCGGCCCTTGACGGGGGCTTCTTCAGATTGAATGGCGGATATCGCTCTACCGCTCAGATTCGGGCGCAGGTGCTGCGCTGCGCAGCTCCAGACTGAGCCCATCGACCTTGACGCCCAGGCGCTCTTCGACCTCACGCAGGATCTTGGGGTCGATCGAACCCATGAGCTTCTCGCTCAGGTCCATCGGGACATCTAAAACTTGCCCATCGGCGGTCACGAGGTGCGCGTGCTCCGAGACATCCGCGTCATAACGCGAGGCCCCGCAAGCACTTGGGAGCTTTCGGCACAGGCCGGCCAATGCCAGAGCCTCGAGTGTGTTGTAGACCGTGGCAAGGCTCATCCCGGGCTCGGGGCTGCTCTGGGCCGCCCCGCCCACTGCGTCGAATATCTCGTCGGCGGACATGTGGCACTTCTTGGCAGCCAGGGCCAGATAGACATCCTCACGCTGACGCGTGGCCCTCAGCCCGTGCTCGCGCAGCAAATCCCTCGCCCGATCTCGGGTGAGTGCAAAGGCCGGCTGGCAGGATGAGTCGTGGTGCGTATCCATCGCAAGTTCAGTGTCCGAAGGAGTATAGCTCGCTTGTGCCCGCTCAGGGTCAAATCCCGAACGAGAGGCCTCGCAGGAAAGCCTTGAATCGGGCTTACCAGGCTGGGATCGGCTCCTCGCTCGCTTCGACCGGGGGCCTTCGGATGATCATGGTCAGGTGCGGGATGCCGGCCTCGACGAATTCGTCGCCCTCGCCCTCCCAGCCGAGCTTCTCGTAGAACCCGGTCGCGGATTTCTGGGAGTAGCAGAAAAGCCCCTCGAGCCCGAGTTCTCCAAACGCTCGGCTCTCTGCCTCGATCACGAGACGCTGGCCGATACCCTCGCCCTGCCGCTGATGGTCCACCGCCATCTGCATGAGCTTGCCAAAGCCCGGGCGGTCCGTCTTGGGGAGCAGGAGCGCACAGCCGATGACCCGTTCGCCGCCGGGGGTCGAACTGACGGCCACGAAGTGCTCGAACTGCTCTTCAAAGCCCGGGTAGAGCTCGGCGAGCTTCTGCATGGTCATCCCGATGGGCTCAAGCAGGACCCGCTCGCGGAGACGGCAGGCCTTCTCGTAGAGCGGATCGGCCATCGTGATGCGCTGATACGTGACCAAACGGCTGCCCCTTGCGAACCCCCCGCGGGGGCCAAAGCGTATCACCCAAGCCGCCCTCTTGCCCGTAAACCTGCCTGCGAATCCGCACACACCGGCCCGCGAACCTACCCTCAAGAAGCATGTTTGAACGCAAACCAACCCGCCAGATCCGTGTCGGAAACGAGAAGACCGGGGTCGTCCTGATCGGAGGGGGCCTGGATGGCACGACCCCCGCGCCCGTCAGCGTCCAGACCATGACCGCGGGCTACACCTATGAGATCGATCGGTGCATCGCCGAGATCAACCGCATGGCCGCGGCCGGGGCGGACATCGTGCGCGTCGCGGTCCCCGAGCGCAAGGACACAACAGCCTTGCGCGAGATACTGGATCAGACGAGCGTCCCGATCGTGGCGGATGTGCACTTTCACTTCAAGCGGGCGCTCGAGGCTGTGGAAGCCGGCGTGCACAAAATCCGCCTGAACCCGGGCAACATTCAGGACCGCGACCAGGTCAACGCGGTGATCGATGCGTGCAAAGACGCGAAGATCCCGATCCGCGTGGGCGTGAACGAGGGATCCATTATCGAGCGCAAGGACAAGGAGAAGCGCAAGCAGGAGCTTGGCGCATACTTCGAGAAGAACCTGATCGGCGGCAAGCAGGCGCACCTGCTCGGGCTCATCATCGCCAAGCTCGAAG
>CAXBOF010000556.1:0-2126 GCA_963977205.1 uncultured Phycisphaera sp.
CAAAAGGGCACGGTCGAGGCCACCTCGAGCGATGAAGCGATCCAGCGCATCAAGGCGCAGGGCTACTTCCCGACCACTGTCCGCGAGCAGAAGGTCAAGAAGGGGGCCAGCGGCGGCGAGAAGGGCAAGAAGGAAACGACCAAGAAGGCGTCCGGCGGCTTTACGATGCCGTTCGTCAAGGTCAAGCCCAAGCTGCTGACCGCGTTCACCCGTCAGCTCTCGACGCTCCAGGATGCGGGTCTGCCGCTCTTGCGGTCGCTGCAGATTCTTGAGTCCCAGATGAAGCCGGGCCTGCTCAAGAACACACTCATCGAAGTCGTCGAGGATGTCGAGGGCGGCTCGAGTCTCTCTGACGCGTTCGCCAAGCAGCCCCGCGCGTTCAACACGCTGTACGTCAAGATGGTGCACGCCGGCGAAATCGGTGGTGTGCTCGACATCATCCTGCAGCGACTCAGTGAGTTCATGGAGAAGAGCGAACGCCTGAAGCGCCGGATCAAGGGCGCGATGATCTACCCGATCGGCGTTGTGCTCTTTGCCATCCTGATCGTGACGTTCATCATGTGGTTCATCGTGCCCAAGTTCGAGGAGATCTTCCTCGACTTCGGTGTCGCGCTGCCCATGATCACGACCAAGCTCATCGAAACGTCACGCTGGGTTGCCGGCAGCTCGCCCGGCCAGAGCGTGCCCGGCGCGTTCGTGATCTTCGGCGTCCTGATCACGCTGCCGATCTTCTGGAAGCTGATCCGCAAGGCCGGCCCGGGCCGGGCCGCCACGGACTGGATGCTGCTCAAGATCCCGGTCTTGGGCACGCTGATCAAGAAGACGGTGATCGCCCGTTTCACGCGGACGCTCGGCACGCTGATCTCCGCGGGTGTGCCCATTCTCGAGGCCGTGACGATCACCGCCGAGACCTCGGGCAACGCGGTCTTCCACAAGGCACTTATGAAGGTGCACGACTCGATCCGCGAGGGCGAGACATTCGCAGTGCCGCTGCGTGAATCCAAGACGTGCGACGCGATCGTGGTCAACATGATCGACGTCGGCGAAGAGACCGGCGAGATGGACACCATGCTCATGAAGATCGCCGACAACTACGACGAAGAGGTCGATGTCGCCGTGTCGGCGCTCGTGAGTCTGCTCGAACCGGTCATGGTGATCGTGATCGGTGTCATGGTCGGCACGATCGTCGTGGCGATGTTCCTGCCGCTGGTGGCGATGATCGAATCGCTCCAGGGAGGCTCGGTCTGATCCCGCGCTGGTCGCAATTCGGTGGTCGATGATGACACACACCGAGAAACAATCCGGCAAGAGAGCCATGACCGCCAAACGAGCGGGGGGGTTCACCCTCGCCGAGATCATCGTGTCGATCTTCATCATCTTCCTGCTGATGGGCATCGGGCTGGTCTCGTACCGCGTCGCTGCCAATCAGGCCCGCATCGCCTCCGACCGTGCGCTCGTCAACGGGCTCAAGATTGCGGTCGAAGACTTCAAGCGGGAGTTCGGCTTCATCCCGCCGCTCGTCAAGGACAACGGCAACGACGGGCAGGGCGATTCGCTCATCCAGGTTGATGGCCTCATTCTTCCATCTGTTTTCTCACCCGTCATCGCGGTCGACATCAACGCGCTCCGAGGTGAACAGTCAGCGCGCATTCCTCGCTACAGCACCTACTCGCTCGCGTACTACCTCATCGGTGCGCTCGACTCCGAGGTCGATGGTGTGGACGGGCCGGGCTTCGTTGAAGTCCGACGTGCGGGCAACTTTGCGCCGGTGGTCGATCCAAAGTCCATCGACGCCGGCGATCGTGGCACACTCGAACTGGCCCGCCGCGGTCCGAAGAAGTACGAGCCGTTCTTCGATACGAATCGAGGCGGGGTCGAGCTTTACATCGACGTTGCCAATCGTCTGACGATTACCCCGGCCCCCGGGCAGGTTTCAAGAACGCGTCTGTATTACCGAGCCGAGATCCGTGACCGTAACAGTGTGCCCGTTCGATACTACCGCTGGTTCGCTGACAATATCGACCCTACGACCATCTCCGGCGGCATCTCGGATTACACTGACGATGCCATCGATTTCCAGGATTCGGTCAAGGGCCTCATCGCGTACCTGAACATCCCGAAGGTTG